>DAINRD010000067.1:0-2999 GCA_036742095.1 Archaeoglobus sp.
TTGTTGTAAAAACTACAATTTCGAGTATTACACCCAACAGCACACGTTCCTTCAATCATTTAAGTAATTTATAATATGATTAACAAAAAAAAGTTTTTTTAATTGAGAGCGACTTTAGAATTTTATGGAAGTCGGAAAAATGAAAAGACTCACAATTTCACTTGATAACGATACTGTTGCAAAGCTTGAGGAACTTGCAAAAAGGGATGGTAGAAGTTTATCCGAAGTTGCCCGTGTAGCAATCTCAAGTTACTACGACTTGATACTGAAAAATGTTATATCCGATATCAAAGGACTTATCGATTTGATTTCAACTCGAGATTACATAGCGATGGATATCGGGTTATGGGCTGCAATTTTGGACGAATTGTGTGAAAAAGCCAGCGAATCCTTCTGGGATGTTGTGGAAAAAGTAGGCTTTGAACACGGTTTGCAGTTCAAGGAAATGGGTTTGGAAGATTTGTATAGCGTTATAAAGCTTTTGGAAGCATCTAACTGGTTTAATGTAAGAACTGTCTCTGAAGATGTTTACGTCATCACCTTAGTAACAAGAAATGAGGGCAAACTTGTTAGAAGATTTTTTGATGGGCTCTTCAAGTCTATGGGATTCAATGTGGAGGTCAGCGAGGGGCTGAGGAAACTAATACTAAAAAAACGAGTGTAATACCATAAGAGTCCGCATTATGCAGTTGTACAATTAAAATTTTTTACATTAATGAAAGAAAAAAACTGCCTTGGAGGAGCTTTTGAGATAATTTAAGTCATCTTGAGTTATCTTTAGTAAGTTTTATTAAAGCGGCATCAATATTCAGTCTTATGCTTGAGCATGCATGGTGGGTCTGGGTGCTGATTCTATTCATCTTCACGTTCTTCTTGGGGGTACTTGCGGTGATGGGTGGAATCGGTGGTGGCGTTCTGTTCACACCCATTGTGGGAAGCTTCTTTTCTTTCCACCTCGATTTCGTAAGAAGTGCAGGACTTTTTGTCGCTTTGACCGGGTCCATGGTCCCAGCTTCATGGATTTTAAAGCGTGGACTGGCAAACTTCCGTTTGACATTGCCGCTGGCGTTAATTGCATCTGTGGGCTCAATAGTGGGTGCATTGATTGGCCTAATCATACCCACATGGATAACTCAGACCCTTCTTGGCGTCGTAACTCTGTTTATCGCTGCACTCATTGTATTTTCAAAGCGCTCAGAATTTCCAGAAGTTCCAAAACCAGACAAAATATCTCAGAAACTCGGAATCTACGGTATTTACCACGATCCTTCACTAAATGCAGTCTTTGAGTGGTGGATTCACAGAACTCTGCCATCACTATTCCTCTTCTTTATGATAGGTATTGTGGCGGGCATGCTCGGTCTTGGTACGGGCTGGGCAAATGTTCCAGTGTTAAACGTGGTTATGGGCTGCCCCCTCAAAATTGCTGCAGGAACAAGTAAGTTTTTAATGTCAATAACCGACACTTCAGCTGCCCTCGTTTACTTGAATTCGGGCAGCGTTCTGCCTTTAATAACGGTCCCCTCGGTTCTGGGAATCATGCTCGGTAGCTACGTCGGCATAAGACTGCTTGCCAGAGTGAATCCGAAAATTGTTAGAGTTATAATTGGCGCAATTCTTGTAGTAGCCGGGGTGAAGAGCCTTTTAAAGGGTTTTGGTATCTGGGTGTGAGGGGTGAAGTATCGAAAGAGTAAATGTTGATTTCAAAATAAAATTAAAGTAAATTTTTTTGAATTAGTGACTACTCGTAGGGATACAACCTCTGGGCTTCAATCAATTCATCGAGCCAGCTCCTTAAACTCTCCAGCGTGCTCACTTCCACGTCGTAGACATTCACTATTCCTATCAGATCTCCCTCGCCTATCTTCCCGTCAATCAGGGGTAGAAAGACGACCTCACTCACAATTTTTTCCTCCTCAACCCTCGCAAGCCTTTCCAGAACAGTGTCAACGAAAACACCATAAGGATTTCTCATGATGTACATTGGATATATAAGCGAGTTTCTCGGTATTTTCAGCTTTTTAACTGAAACACGGCAGGCTTTACCGGCCTTAACCTTCATCTCCTCATCTGCAACCAGAATATCCCATCTCGCAACCGGCTTTCTCTTGAATCCGAATGGGTCCATCTCCATGGACTTTCTTCTTACTACGCCACCATCCCTGTATACCATCGTGAACCTCTTTCTCTCTCCCCTGAGGAGATGTCTGTAGTCTTTTAACCCCACATAGTAGACTGATATGACTCCAAGCAGGTCCCCCTCTCTGATCTCTCCATCCTCAACCGGAAGGAATATGGCGTTAGTTATCCTTCTATCCTCCTCCATTCTTGAAGGCCTTCCTATCTTTGCAACATCAACCAGGCTGCCATAGGCGTTCATAGCAAACCCGATCGGCACAACCACAGTATTTGCGGGAATATCGATGTCCTTAACTTTCACCTTCACAATGTCTCCAGCTCTTAGCTGGACATCCTCGTCAGCAACAACGGGTTCCCAGAGTGCCACGTGAGTTCTGCCGTAAATTATGTCCTTCACTTCCACTGCTTTCCTGTAAACATTTCCGTTATCCTTCCAAACGAGGTTACCTGTAACTTTTTCCCTTGATATTTCGACTTTGGGTTCTCCTATGTCTATAACTCTTCCGATAAATCCAGTCTTCACGTAGAAGATTTTAATGGCCCCGATAATGTCGCCTTTCTCTATCTTTCCGCTCTCAACGGGCAGAAAGAGAACGCGGCTTATGCACTTTTCATCCTCAACCCTCGTCGGAATGCCGCACTCCACAACATCAAGAATGCATCCCAGAGCGTGGTGCATTATGTTTAAAGGTCCGACAAAGGTGTTTTCGGGGAGCGTTATCTCCTTAATTCGCACAATAGTGGGCTCTCCCTTTTCAACAATGACGTCATCTTCCGCTATAAGTGTCTTTATCTGCGTCATGGGCGCCATTTTGTACCCGAAAGGCTTCAGATCCACCTCTATCTTTTCGAGTTTTTCG
>DAINRD010000067.1:3009-7719 GCA_036742095.1 Archaeoglobus sp.
TAACAACTATTATGAAAAGTGAATCGCATAGGGTGATTCACAAAACCGAAAATATCATAAAGGCGTGATATTAGAGTGACAAGTATGAAGATTGGAGATGTTATGACCAAGGAAGTGGTTTCGGTTGACTACAGCACCAAAGTGAAGGAGGTCTGTAAGATAATGGGGGAAAAAAGAATCGGTAGTGTTATTGTTACAAGAAACGGAAAGCCAGTTGGGATTTTCACCGAAAGAGACCTGCTTTCAAAGGTTCTGCTGGAGGGCAGCCTTGAGGACGAGGTTGGGAAACACATTTCGAGTCCACTCATCGTAGTGTCGCCGGATTACGATGTCCGCGAATCGGCGAGGATAATGGCAGACATGAAAATAAGAAGACTTGTTGTGATGGAAGAAGAGGAAATTAAAGGGATTTTCACAGCTGCAGACCTCGCAAGAGTGCTTGGAAAGGGGGAGATTTAAAATGGAAGCAGTCTGTGTGATTTGTGGTAAGGAGATAAAATCCAAAACTGAAGGAGATGAGTGGAGATACTGCTACTTCTGTAAGAAGCCAGTTTGTTTTGACGACATTCGCTACATAGGCATCTGGAAAGAGGGGCTTTACCAGAAATATGTAGAGGTCATTCCTGTTTGTAAGAAATGCAAACCAAAGAAGTTGTGAAATGAACGTATGGCTTTTGAACCCATCTTTTTTGTGGACAAGTCTGGCAGACAGATAATTATACGTGCCTATGAGCTGGAGAAGGACAGAGATGAGCTTATCGAGATGTATATTAACTACGACCCTGAGGACAGGTGTCTCGGTTTGCCTCCTGTGGGAAGGGTGGCTATAGAGAAGTGGATAAGTTATCTTGAGGAAAGAGGATTTTCAATAGTCGCTGAGCACGAAGGAAAGATTGTCGGTCACCTTGCAATTGTGGGCGATGGATCGAACAAGGGCATCGTTGATTTGGCAATTTATCTCTCAAAGAAATACCAAAACTGCGGGATAGGAACTGAGATGGTGAGAGCAATCATCGAGTACTGTAAAAAAGTGTGCTACAAAAAAATAACCTTGGTCACGGACAGACTAAACTGGAGGGCGATAAGAGTTTACAAAAAATGCGGATTCAAGACAGTTCTTGCGAGTTATGAATTGTACATGGAACTACCGTTGAAATCGTAAAGTTTGATAATTATATCAACGATTAATATTCTCACAAAATTAATAAATACTTCCTAAACCAAATTACCATGATGCGGGAGTTGACGAAGCTTTTTTATCCCGAAAGCGTAGCGGTCGTTGGAGCATCGTCAGCAAAGGGTAGCGTTGGAAACACGATTTTAAACAACTTAAAGAATTTTGGAGGCGAAGTTTACGCAATAAATCCAAAATACGACCAAATTGAGGGAATAAAATGTTACCCGTCCATTCTGCAGACTCCTGCGGTTGACCTAGCAATCATCGCAGTTCCTGCAAAGCTCGTTCCGAAAGTAGTTGAAGAGTGCGGGGAGAAGGGAATAAAGAACGTGGTTGTAATCTCAGCAGGCTTTAAAGAAGCCGGAAGGGATGGAGCAGCGCTTGAAAAAAGATTGGTCGAGATTGCTGAAAAATATGAAATAAACGTAGTGGGGCCGAACTGCCTTGGCATCATGAACCCAGAGATTAACCTGAATGCAACTTTCAGCAGTGTAACGCCAGATTACGGCAAAGTTGCCTTTCTTAGTCAGTCAGGAGCCTTTATCCTTGCGGTCGCCGTATGGGCCAAAAAGACAAAATTCGGCTTCAGCAAGGTTGTGAGTCTTGGGAACAAAGCGATGCTTGAAGAAGCGGACTTTCTTGAATATTTGGCAGATGACGAATCCACTGATGCCGTTATGCTCTACATTGAGGGTGTACAAAATGGAAAACGGTTCATGAAAGTCGCAAAGAGAATTGCGAAGAAAAAGCCGATTGTTGTGATGAAAGCTGGAAAGACCGAAAGCGGTTCCAGGGCTGCATCGAGCCATACTGGAAGTCTGGCTGGAAGTTATAATGTTTACAAGGCTGCCTTCGAGCAGTGTGGCGTTGTTATGGCAGAAACAGTTGAAGAGTTGTTCGACTACTCCTTTGCACTTTCAAAATACAGGAAAGTTGGGGATGTTGCAATTATAACAAATTCAGGTGGTCCGGGCGTTATGGCATCCGATGCCGTGGAAACATTCGGATTGAAGCTTGCAGATCTTAGTTCAAACACTTTAAATGAGCTGAGGAGCATATTGCCACGGGCTGCAAACTTCTACAACCCGATCGATATACTCGGTGATGCAGACACCGAAAGGTTCCTGAGAACTTTTGATGTAATAGAAAAAGACGATAATGTGGGCACAATTTTAGCAATACTGGTCCCTGTGGCGGGCATAGACTTCCGTAAAGTCGTTGATAGAATCGTAAGATCATCAAAGCCGGTTTTCTGCTGCTTTACCGGAATGGATGAGGAAGCAGAAGATATGCTGATAAGAAACAACATTCCGAACTTTTTCGATCCGGTGAGAGCCGTAAAGGCAATCAGTGCTGTGAATAAATATGCAAGCTTCGAGTTCGATGAGGTTGAGGAGGCAATTGAGATTGAGGTCGAAAAGGATAAAGCTGACGAGTTTATAAGAAAGAGGGCAGGTTCGAAGTATATTGGCGTGGAGGGACTTGAACTGCTGAAGTATTACGGAATAGAGGTAGCTCCGTTTGGAATTGCAAAAAACGCCGATGAAGCCGAGGAAATTGCGGATAGAATAGGCTACCCTGTCGCGATGAAGGTAGTATCTCCGGAGATAATTCACAAAACGGACTTCGGAGCTATAAAACTCGACGTAAACAAGGGCGAAGTCAAGAAAGCGTTCTACGAAATAGTATCAAGGGTCGAGAGTTACCTGCCAAATGTCAGAATCGACGGTGTTTTGGTTCAAAAGATGGTTAAAGGCGGAAAAGAGGTTATAATCGGCGTAAAAAAGGATCCCCAATTCGGAAACGTCGTGATGTTCGGTCTGGGAGGAATATATGTAGAAGTTTTCAAAGACGTTTCATTCAGAATAGCTCCTGTGAGCAAAAAGGAAGCATACGAGATGATAAAAAATGTGAAGGCCTACGAAATACTGAAAGGCGTAAGAGGGGAAAAGATGGCGGACATCGACGCTATCGCTGAGACATTAGTGAGATTTTCAAAGCTCAGTATGGACTATCCCGTACTCGAAATGGAGATTAATCCTTTAAAAGTTTTTGAGAAAGGTTGCGTCGCGATCGACTTTAGAATGGTTTTGGAGGTGAGACCGTGAAAAAAATTTTGGTGAGCTCAGTTGGAGAAAGGTCTGGAAAAACCAGCATAGCGCTTACTCTCGCTTTGATTCTCAGCGAGAAGAAATATAGAGTCGGATACTTCAAAACCTTCGACACCGAAACTTACGACGTGGATTTGGCGAAAGGCTTTGGATTCGAGAGTGGGTGTGGTGTAATCTTGGATAGACCTTATGCAGAGTTTTTGATTTCCGAAGACCCCTACAAGCTCAAGAAAACCATCATAAGCGAATTTGAAAAACTTTCTGCTGACAAAGACGTCGTTATAATCGAGGGAGCGCAGAGCTATGTTCACGGACAGGCTGCTGAACTTTCCGACTTGGAGATTTCAAAACTGCTCGATGCCGAAGTTCTGGCAATTGCGAAATATTACAGCGATTTCATTGTTGATGACATAATACTCGCAAAACGTCATTTTGAAGAGAGAATGAAAAAGGTAATAATCAACCAGATGTCTGGATACAAGAGGTCGTACGTAGCTTCCCTCGTAGAGAAGGTATTCTTAAAACATGGCATCGAGCTTGCGGGGATAATCCCTACAGATCCGGGGTTGATGGGAATCCCCGTTTCGGAGATAGCAGCAGCGACGGGGTCAGAGTATCTCGTGAAGGCGGACAAGGATGAAATCGTCGAGCAGGTGGTTGTTGGAGCTATGAAGCCTGAGGCTGCACTCACACACATGAGGAACGCACGTAACTTCGTCTTTGTCACAGGTGGGGACAGGAGCGACCTTATGCTTTTAGCAATCGAGAGCGGTGCCAAGTGCATTGTTGCAACTGGAAACATGGAGCCTCCGGCGATGGTTCTGTCCAAAGCGACAGAGTCGAATGTGGCGGTTCTTCTTTCAAGATATGACACTGCCACCACGCTCGAACTCATACAGAGGACTTTTGGCAGGGTGGGGATAAGGAAGGAAAATCTGAGCCGAGCGAGGGAGCTTTTTGAAAAGAATGTGAACGTAGAGGGGCTACTTTGGTAAATATATGAGTCTCCAAAAATCTAAAATTTAAAGACAGTGGTTTATGAGAAATTGAGACTTGAACTACTGAGCTACAGAAGCGAGAAATTCCCGAAGAAGATTACTCCAAAACCAGCAAAAAGATTAATTAAATATGCTTTAACCTTTAAAACCCCCAACCGCCCAAACCTTAAATACCAAACCGCCCATCGAGAACCAATGCCCCTCAGAATTGCAGTTGTGGACAGAGACCGCTGCCAGCCGAAGAAGTGCGGAAAGGAGTGCGTGAAATACTGCCCCCGAGTCAGAACGGGAGACGAAACGGTAAAGATAGAGGAAAAAGCCATCATATCCGAGAATCTCTGCGTTGGATGTGGCATTTGCGTCAAGAAATGTCCGATGCAGGCTCTGTGGATTGTCGGACTGCCTGAGGAGCTGGAAGGCAGGG
>DAINRD010000068.1:0-543 GCA_036742095.1 Archaeoglobus sp.
TATTTTATTGCCGTGAAGGCTAATCCCCAGAAGAGAACCGTAAGAAAAAGAACGAACCACTTTTTCATCACTGCTACAAAGAGTGGGGGGCTTATGAATTCTTCTCTTGAGCTGCAATTGCAACACGCAAGAGTTTTATTATTTCCAATCAAGTTCAAACATGGATTACTTGGCAGTCATTCTCTTCATTGCAGGAGTGGCCTTTGGTTTTATCAGAAGGGGAAGGGAAGACAGGTTAGGAATGTTAGAAGTAGTTGTGATGGCTCTTTTTCTGTCTTTTCTCGCTGCTATTGCCCTATCATTAATAGTTCTCGAAAATGTTGAGTTTGGAGAGATATCGAGGACTTCAGGACTCATAGCAGCCGTGGCGATTTACTTCCTTTCATTCGTAATTGGAACAATGGTCGGAGATTTCTTTGAGAGATTAAGGGACTGATGCTTTTTACGATGGGCAAAATAGCCAAATAAAATTAAAATTACCCGCCTGCGGCGGGAATTTCGCCAACAACGTTGTCAACGAAGAAGTTCATTGAAAGCAGTTCT
>DAINRD010000068.1:553-6462 GCA_036742095.1 Archaeoglobus sp.
CCTTCACAAGATTGCCCTGCTGGTCGTAGATTGGGCCAACGAAAGGATACTGCTCTGGTACCTCGCCATTCAGATACTTCGCTTTCTCCTCCTCCACCATCTTCCTGATCTCCTCAGGCACCTTATCGCTCAGCGGTGCGATATTAACAACACCCTTGTCAATTCCCCACCAGATTTGCTCACTCTTCCACGTTCCCTTCATTACCTCCTCTATTATGTAGGAATAAATCACGCTCCAGTTCCAGACCGCTGCCGTAAGATGGGCGTTGGGAGCGAACTTTGACATATCGCTGTGGTAGCCGATGGAGTAAACTCCCTTCTCCTCAGCAGCCTGCTGAGCTGAAGGTGAGTCCTGATGCTGAGTGATGACATCACATCCCTGCTCAATAAGGCTGAGAGCTGCCTCCTTTTCCTTGGCAGGGTCAAACCATGTTCCCGTCCAGACAACGTAGACCTTAGCATCCGGATTGACCTTCTTCACACCGAGAGCAAAGGCGTTAATTCCCCTGATAACCTCGGGAATCGGATGGGCTGCAACATAACCAATCTTGTTGGTTTTGGTCATGGCCCCTGCAACAAGTCCTGTAAGGTAGCGGGCCTGATACATTCTGCCGAAGTAAGTTCCAACGTTTTCGGCAGTCTTGTAGCCGCTGCAGTGCATGAACACAGTGTTGGGGAAGTCCTTGGCAACGGTGATTGTGGCATCCATGAATCCAAATGAGGTTGTGAATATCACATCATAACCCTGCTCGGCATACTCTCTTATCACCCTCTCGTCATCTCCACCCTCAGCCACGCTTTCAGTGTAAACCGTTTTGATACCGTACTTTTTCTCAATGAACTGCCTTCCCTGGTCATGCATGTATGTCCAGCCCGCATCACCAACTGGGCTGACATAAACAAAGGCAGCTTTGAATTCTTTCTTTTCCTCTGGTGGTGCTGTTGTCGTAACGGTCGTTTTCTGCCCTTCCTCTGGTGCTTTCTGCTCTCCAGCACATCCAGCAAGAAATCCGGCAGCCAGCACTGCCAGAACAATGAGAACCAACAACCTAACCTTCATATTTTCTGCCAAATCTCAAATGAAATAAACTTTACTGTTTACTTCCCCTGATGTAGGGAATTCCAAGGGCTGCAGGTGCTCCAAAGGCCGCCCTCTTCCGTATGACGCTGAAAAGCAGGACGACAATTGTCGCAATGTACGGAACCATCCTCAGGAGGTGGTATGAAACCCCTATACCCGTCGCCTGAAGCTTGAAGGAAAGAACGTCCAGCCCACCGAAGAGGTAAGCCCCCAAAATTGCTCTTTGAGGCATCCAACCGCTGAAAATCACCAATGCGAGGCAAATCCATCCTCTACCTGCTGTCATCCCATCAGTCCAGAGCTTGGCGTAGGCGAGGCTCAGGTAGGCTCCCCCAATGCCAACAAGAAAACCTCCAAGCAAAGTACTGATGTATCTAACTCTGTCAACGTCCACTCCCATGCTATCCGCTGCCTCTGGTTTCTCTCCAGAAGCAATAATCTCAAGCCCATACCTCGTTCTGAAAAGAAGAAACCACAGAATTGCTGCAACGATTACGGCCAAGTAAGCCAGAGGGTCGTGGCTGAAGAGCACCTCACCCACATAGGGGAGGTCTGAAAGAACAGGAATGTGGATGGGGTTAAGGTAGACAGCAACCTGTCCAATGTAGTCCCTTCCGAAGAAGCTCGTTATTCCCAGACCAAGAAGGACTATCATAAGCCCTGTAATGGACTGGTTGGCCTTCAGTGTAACAGAAAAGAAAGCATGAATGAGGGCAAGCAGCATACCTGCAAAACCAGCAAAAAGGATGCCGAGCCATGGATTACCTGTAAAGAGGCTTACGGCAAATCCCGTAAAAGCCCCGGTAATCATGATTCCCTCCAATCCGAGATTAAGAATGCCGCTTCTCTCTGTGAGAATTTCGCCGAGGGTAACGTAAAGCAATGGTGTTCCTGCCCTAATTGCTGATGCAAGGAGCGATGCAACGAATGCTGCTTCAATCATTTCATTCACCCCTCCTGAAAGACTGCCCGGCTATGATGAAGAGGACTATGAGAGCCTGAAAGACGTAAACTATTGCGACAGGAACTGAATACGTTGTCTGGAGAGCAGAGCCGCCAACGTAAAGGAAGCCGAAAAGGGAGGCTGAGAGCAATACAAGCAGCGGGTTTCCAGAAGCAAGCAACGCAACGGGGATTCCCGCGTATCCGTAACCGGTGGAGATTATAGGCCTCAGCCTTAGCTGGATTCCACTAACCTCAATCATCCCCGCAATTCCTGCCAGCATTCCGCCAATCATCATGGAGTAAATAATCATCTTTTCCCTGCTTATCCCCGCGTAGTCTGCAGCTCTTGGATTAGAGCCAACAACTCTCAATGAAAAGCCGAATCCTGTTTTTTTGACAAGATAATACATCAAAATGGCCATTATGATGGCCACGAAAAACCCTAAGTGAAAACGGGTGCCAAAAAACCTCGGAAGGGTTGCAGCATCTGGAAAAAGGTCAGTGTAGGGAAAGTTATACACCTCCTTACCTCTCATTGGCCCGTAAACCATGAACTCCACCCAGTAAATGGCAACATAGTTGAGTAAAAGGGTTGAGATGATCTCATTCAGGTCAAATTTTGCTTTGAGAACTCCGGGGATTGCCGCCCAGCCCATTCCGAACACTGCCGCAACAACAAACATAGCCGGGAGCATTAAAAAGTCTGGAAGGTTTGTGTAAAGAGCTACAACACTCGCTGCAAAAGCTCCAATGTAAAGCTGACCCTCAGCCCCGATGTTCCACAAACCTGCTCTCAGTGGAATTGCAACAGCCAGACCTGTAAGGATGATTGGAGTGGTTTTAACGCAAAGCTCGGAAAGACCGAATTTTGATGCAAAAGAACGGGAGAACATCACATAGTAGGCTTCGAGAGGATTTATTCCCATGACAGCGAGCATGACTCCTACCAGAACCAGTGAAGCTGCTATGGAAATAGCTGGAGTGGTTATGTCCCACCTCATACCGCAACCTCCAGACCGCCGCCCATCAAATATCCCACTTTCTCGTAATCCGCCCTCTCCCTGTCGAGAATGCTCCTAATTTCGCCCTCGTACATCACAGCAATCCTATCACTGAGCTGGAAAATTTCATCAAGATCCTCGGAAATCAGGAGAATTGAGCTTCCGCTCATTGCTGATTCGACAAGTCTTCTCCGTACATAATCAATTCCAGCCACATCAAGGCCCCTTGTTGGTTGAGATGCGATGATGACTCTCGGATTCCTCGAAAACTCCCTTGCAAGAATTAAGCGCTGAATGTTCCCACCGGAGAGGGTGCTTGCTGGAGCGTGGAGCGAGGCGACTTTGACTGAAAACTCCTCGATGAGTTCTCTTGCCCTTTCCTCCATTTTTTCAAAGTCAAGTGAAATCGCTTTTCTGTAATTCCTGAAATCCTTCAGCATGAGATTCTCCAGAACCGTCAGGGAGGGTGCAAGACCTACTCCTATTCTGTTCTCAGGAATGTAGGCAATTTCTCCCCTCTTATCCACGCCAAGCTTCGTAATGTCTCTCCCATCCAGCAGGATTCTTCCCCTATCCACCTTTCTAAGACCGGCTATGGCCTCCTCAAGTTCCTTCTGACCGTTTCCTGAAACTCCAGCAATTCCGAAAATTTCACCCTCTCTGATGGTAAAGGTAACACCCTTTACCGCGTACTCACCCCTGTCATTTTTGACCCATAGGTTTTCAACCTTCAGCACTTCTTTCCCCGGCTCTACGTATGGTTTTGTCACCTCAAGCTCAACGTCTCTTCCAACCATCATTCTTGTCAGTTCCCTTTCATTTGTTTCCTTTGTAATCACAGTACCAACGTTTTTACCCCTCCTGAGAACTGTAATCCTGTCAGTAACCTTCAGAGCCTCCTTGAGTTTGTGGGTTATGAATATAATTGTGAGTCCACCCTTAGTCATGGATTTCAGAGCATAGAAAAGGCTGTCAACTTCCTGAGGGGTGAGAACTGCAGTTGGCTCATCAAGAATCAGCAGCTTTATGTCCCTGAAAAGGGCCTTCAGAATTTCAACTCTCTGCTCCTCGCCAACACTGAGGTTCATAATGACCTCATAAAGAGATACATCAATACCGTATTTTTCCGAGAGGCTCTCAACCTTCTCCTCGACCCACCTCTGATTTATTAACGGGTCGGACGGTGTTCGATAGCCGAGGACAATGTTTTGCAGCACGTTCATTCTGGGAACAAGCATGAAATGCTGGTGGACCATTCCAATTCCTGCCGAGATGGCATCCTTGGGGCTTCTGAACCTCACCTTTTTGCCCTCGAAGATAATCTCCCCCTCATCTGGCTGGTAGATTCCGTAAAGAATATTCATTAACGTTGTCTTTCCTGCTCCGTTCTCGCCCAGAAGTCCGTGTATTTCACCCTTCTTTACCTCAAAGTTTACGTGGTCATTTGCCACGAGATTGCCAAACCGCTTTACTATGTTCCTCATTTCAAGCAGTGTTTCCAAAGGCTATCACCCCGGCCTCTGAAATCAGGCATACCTCTGAATTTTTAACTCTTTCAATACCTTGAAATATTTGGCAGTCTAAAATGATGGTGTGATATCAGTTGACTGGTACTGCGACAGAATGAGGCTGATCAGAAAATTTGCAAGAGATATTGAAGTTGAAGAGGTGGCGGTTTGCATACCCCTTGAATACAAATCTGCCTGCCTGATTTACGAGCTTTCCAAGTACACAAACGTTTATGCAGCAAAGCTTGACGATTTCTCAACGAAAGGCGAGGCGGTTGGTTGGTTGAAGGAGAGAGGAATTGATGTTAAAAGAAAAAGAGATGTTATAGACACAGAGTTCTTCCTCGATTGTGCCGCTGTTCTTTCGAGAGTGGCTGTAAAACACGGTAGAAAAGATTTGAAGGTTGTTGAACTGACAAAAACTGGCGAAGACCATCTCAAATCAGTGGATGCGAGAGTTAAGGCGATTTCTATCGACTCCTCGACCCTGAAAGGGGTGGGTGAAAACCTTTATGGAACGGCTTTTGGCCTTATTGACGCCCTCCTGAGGCTCAATGTTTTCCTCCCCCGAAAGAGAGTTCTTGTGCTGGGTTTTGGGAGAGTCGGAAGGGGATGTGCAAGGATGCTGAGAGCATTGGGGTGTGAAGTGGTTGTGTGGGATGAAGAGGAGGAAAAGCAGATAGAAGCTCTTTATGAGGGATTTGAAGTTGAACGGGACTTCGACGCTGACATTGTTGTTACATGCACTGGAAAAGCTGGAGTGGTGTCTGAGGAAGAGATAAAAGCTACAAGGAACGGAGCCATACTCCTCAACCTTGGGGCAGAGTTCGAGATTGAGCCCGCAGGAAAAGTTAGCAAGGATTATGGAATTGTTAAGGAGTACAATTTTGAAGGAAAGAGGTATTACGTCGTGGCTGATGGGTATGCTGCAAATCTTGCCTTAGGAAGTGGTACGCCAATTGAGGTTATGGACAGAACTTTCTCAGCAGCAATTCTCGCCTTGAACCACCTGAAAAGAGAGGATTTTGAGGGTGTTATTCCCCTGCCAAGATACATCGAATCAACAATTTTAACAGCGATAAAAATGGAAAAATGAAAATCCTTATAAAAGAAAGATTCTAACAGGAATATTAGAGGTATTTAAGGTGTAGAGGTGAGAGGGTGTTAGTAAGTCCCGAGGAATATGTTGAAAGATTGAGTGGATACAGAAGGGAAATTTACGTTGCAGGTAAAAAAGTTGAGGATCACCTCAAACACCCCAATATTGAACCTACAGTAAAGGCCATAGCCCTGACCTACAGTATCGCCGAAAAATACGCTGCCGAATCAAAGCTTGTTGGTGAGAAGGTTAACAGGCTGAATTATGTCAACGAA
>DAINRD010000068.1:6472-7159 GCA_036742095.1 Archaeoglobus sp.
GAGGATTTGATTTCAAGGTATGAGTATCAGAGAGAGCTCAGCATGAGGCTTGCAACATGCAATTACAGATGCACCGGGTGTGATGCCATCAATGCGCTTTTCCCGGCAACAAAAGCTCTCGATGAAAGAGAGGGGACAGACTACCACAAGAGGTTCCTCGAATTTCTGAAAGAGATACAGAAAAATGATTACGCCTGTACAGCAGCGCTGACTGACGTGAAGGGGGACAGGGCAAAGAGACCGATGGAGCAGAAGGACAAGTATCTCCATGTAGTTGAGAAAAGGGAGGATGGAATTGTTGTGAGAGGAGCAAAGATATCGCAGAGTGGGGCCTTTGCAGCTGACGTCAACTTTGTACTTCCCACTCAGACCTTCAAGCAGGGTGAGGAGGAATTTGCTATTGTCTTTGCAGCCATGCCTGAAGATGAAGGGATAAAATATGTCATCCAGAACACTGGTGTACAGGCAAAACAGAGGGAAGGAGGAAAATTCGAGGCAGGAAACAAGTATGGAGACAGGACAACGTGTATGGTTATATTTGACGACGTTTTCATTCCATGGGAGAGAGTTTTTGTTTTTGAGGACCTGAAGGCAACAAGAGACGTGCTGAACTACTTTGCAGCATCCCACAGATGCGTGGGGGCTGCCTGTAAAGCAGGCTTTATAGACTCCATGGCCGGAGCGGCA
>DAINRD010000068.1:7324-7645 GCA_036742095.1 Archaeoglobus sp.
GAACATCCCCCTCAGAATTCGACCTGGAATCTGTTGGGGAGTTTCTGCAGGCAAAGGAGGATTTCAGTGCTGAGCAGAGGTTGAAGGTAGTAAAGTTCATTGAGTTCTGGGCTACATCATCCCACTTAGTTGGAGCCATCCATGGAGGCGGTTCGCCAACGGCTGCGCTCATAACCCTGAGGTTTTTGATGGACTTAAAGAACAGGGAAGATGCAGTTAAGAACTGCATAGACTTCTAATTTTTTAATAACAATCTGAGCCGAAGCGATACTGGAGTAATGGCAAAGGTATTTATAGGGTATTTAAGTCCTTAAAAATGGT
>DAINRD010000069.1:0-7637 GCA_036742095.1 Archaeoglobus sp.
AGGTTCTTCCCAACGTTTACCTCATAGACACGCTGAAGTACGTCGAGCCGGGAGTTATCTCTGCCTACGCTGTTGTTCACGAGAAGTCTGCAATCATAGACCCCGGAACTGCCAAAGGGGCTGAGATAATCCTCGATGAGATTGACAGGAGCTGGAACGTTGAGTACATCTGCCCCACCCACATCCACATTGATCACGGAGGTGGGGCAGCGAGGCTTGCCAAAGCCCTTGATGCGAAAATCGTGGTGCATCCGAGAGGGGCTAAGCACGTCGTCAATCCCGAAAGGCTGTGGGAAGCATCCAAGGCAGTTCTCGGTGAGGTTGCGGAGATTTACGGTAAGCCGGAGAGTGTTGATGAGAGCAGGGTGATTGCTGTGGAAGATGAGCAGGAGTTTGATTTGGGTGGGGAGAAGCTTAAGGTCTTCCACGCTCCCGGCCACGCTCCACACATGCTGGTGTATTATCTAATAAACTCAAGAGTGCTGTTTCCTGCGGATGCTGTGGGAATGTGCTTTGGTGGCGTGGTTTTTCCCCTCACACCCCCTCCCTTCGATGCCGATGCAGCATTGAAAACCCTTGAGAGGCTGAAGGGGCTGAAGGTGGATTATGTGGCCTTCACCCACTATGGAGTGGTTGAGGGCGACTGGCCCATCGCCAAATCCTACGAGAAGATAAAGAGCTGGCTGGAAATGGCAAAGGAGGTTGCTGGAGCAAGTGGGAGTGTTGAGGAGTTCGTTGAAAGGCTGAGGAAAGAAGATGAGGACGTGGAAAAGCTCTTTGACGTGCTTGGCAGCAAGCCAGTTGCGCTGAGCTTCATCTACACCTCAGCCACTGGAATGCTCGATGCAGCGAGGAGGATGATGGAATGATGCAGAAGTTCAATCCGGATCTGTGCCTGAGCTGCCCCAGCTATAGCTGCCTTACGAAGTGCATCAACCTGAACTACGATTTCGATTCGGCGAAGGAGGAGAAAAGGAAGATTGCGATCGGAAAGTACAGCAAAGTTCTTGAGGAGTGCTACACGTGCTACGGCTGCGAGGAGTACTGCGAGTTCAACAACCACCCCTTCTACCGCATGGCAGAGCTTCAGGAAAGCTTGGGTGTGAAGAAGGTCAGCGATGAAACGAGAACAGCCCTCCTGCAGCGCTACGATGTAAGCGACGAGTTCATTCCGAAAAAGGTGGGCGGGAAGTTCGTCCACATCTGCCTCTTCCCGGAAGTGAAGGACTTGGTGAAGGGAAAGCTCTTTGAGGGCTATGAGGTCGTCAGAGGGAGGCATGTGTTTTGCAACATGCTCTACCTCCACTACGATATGGTTTCTGTGGTTAAGGAGAGGGCTGAGAGGACGATAGGCAACATAATGAAGCTTCAACCGGAGGAGCTAATCCTTTACCACGACGAGTGCTACGCCTTCTACAAGTCCTTCGCGGAAGCTTACGGGATAAAAGTTCCCTTCCCCTACACACACCTTTTCGACTTCCTTTACCGGCGTTTAAAGGAGATGGAGGTGAAAGAGCTTGGAGCAAAGGTTGCCTACCAGAGAAACTGCTCCAACAGGTTTATTGCAGAGACCGACAGAACTCTCGATAGAATCTTTGAGCTCATAGGCGTGGAGAGGGTTGAGAGGGAGTTTGACAGGGAAAGGGCGATTTGCTGTGGCGCGCCCTTTGTCCTCTCAAAAGAGCCGGATAAGGCCGAGGAGCTGCAGAGGAAGAACATCGATGACATGCTGAAGAGCGGGGCTGAATTTGTGGTCTTCAACTGCCCCATGTGCTACACAACCCTCGCTGAGAAAGTGAGGAAGAAGGGGCTGAAGCCTGTAATGGTGAGCGAGCTCTGCAGGATGGCGATAGGGGAGGTGGATTGTTAGCTTGTTTTAAAGAAAGCTGAGAGAAAGATAGGATAAAGCAAAGCCCTTTCGTTCAGCATAACGGTTAGTGTGGTTAAAATTAAAGCCAATTAGAGTAGCTCTCGATAAATCCGTTGAATCCGACGGTTTTTATCCACCCCTCACTCCTCGTGCTGGTTATGCTGAGAGTTGCTGGAGGTGAGGGCACCTTTGTCACACCCAATGTTACCGTTATTCCCGCAGGATACGAGAACCCTACCGATACGGAAAGTGTGTAGTCATTCCCTCCCGTGATGGCGATTTCTCTGGTATCTCCGGCAGTGGTTAAGTAATATTCATCGTAATTTGCTGGCAAATTCCCGTTCCACGATACGTAATCCCTGTAACCTGCAACAGGATCTGTGTTAGTATCAACCGCATAAACCCTCTCGTAGTATATTTTTTCCTCTCCCATTTCAAGCTCCGTTATTGCGTAAACGTATTTTATTTGGAAATAGACGGTGTACTTGTTTTTTCCTGACAGGTATGGGCTGAAAAGTCCGCTGTCAAGAGTGACTTCGGTATAACCGGAAGCCCAAGTTGGAGAACCGTAGGGACGGGCCTTACTTTCGATTCTAATTTTAGCCCCTCTTGGATAGTCGTATTTAGCAAATACGTCACCCCACGTTGCAAATTTGAGTACAGGAGTAAATTCGTAAGTCGTCCAAACTCCGGGTGTTGGTTCAGACCTTGTCTCGGGAATGTCTCTTAAAACAATCTTTACTGATTTATGTTCCGGTCTGGTGGGGTCTACTGAGAATATTGCCACGCCCATTTTTCCATCAGAGTACGCTATAACTTCGAGGTTTATACTTCTGTAAACACTGATTTTTTCACCTTTGATTTCGAAAGTGTTCACTTCTTCCTTGGGCAATATCAAACTGGTCGAAACAATTCCCGGTCCAGAACCACTCCAGATTTTCTTCGGACCCTCATCCGTAAGTTCGTTTATAATTAAATTTGCCGGAATCGGTTTCCCGCCCTCATCCACAATCTGGACAGTTATCCCCTGAACTAACTTGTCCTTAAAATATACTTTCATCGCTATACCTGTAACAACTCCCAATAACACCAGCACCAGCAGAGCGACCACTAGCCAGCCACTCTTTTTCATTCCTCTAACTTGTATGGCAATGTCCCAAATAAAGATTTCGACTGTTTCAATCCAGATTGAAGCAATCGAAAGATTTATCTGGGCTGTTTAAGAAAATTAGTTGTGAACTCAAATTTAGACGATGTTTTCTACATTGAAAAATTGCATTCAGAAAAAACTAAACAGCTCGCCTCTGAAATAAGCAACGAGACTGCTCGGCGAATTCTGAAAGAATTGTACAGGAATCCGACATCTATTACAGACCTATCAACTAAACTTGACATCCCTGTGTCAACCGTGCAGCATCATATTAATAAATTGATGGACCTTGGCGTAATTAAAATAGCACAGAAAAGACTTGGAAAGAGATTGAAGGATATAAAAATGTACGTTTACGATAAAGAGAGTATAGTGTTTCTCTCATCAATGGAAAAACACGAGTTTGAACATTTGCTAAGGTCATATGTTCTACAGAGATTGAAGAAGAGGGCACCAATAGTCGTTCTACTACTTTCTGTAATTGGCTCAATTCTAACAGCCTATGGTAGTTGGATACTTAAAGAAGAGATTGAACATAGTATCGGATCTTTCTACGATATAGCAGGGGGGGATATAGTAGGCGGAGCATGGATACCTGGAACTACAATATCACTATTTCTCGGAGTTTTCTTCATTTTAGGGGTAGTTACCTCGTTTTTGCTTTTTTTGTTTATAATAAAAGTTAAATAAAAGTTAAAATTCATAAGTTAATATATCATTGCCAACGCTTGGTATTCCCCGCTTCCAGAGTACGAACGAACCATGTAGTAAAGTGTGCCAGTACCAGTTGCAGGACCGGCAACTTCCTGAGCCCATGAAGAATATCCGCGTGCATCGTAACTGCTTGTTGTTGGTGGCGAGTTCCATTTAATGTATAAGTCGAAATCGCTGCTATCTGGTCCAGAATTGAAAGCATAGCCTAAACCGGTACCGCTAATGGAGTAAGTGTCTGAGTTTCCAGTTCCTGAGAGATAGCCACCAATCCTACCACTATTGGCACTCGGTTCTCCTGAGACCACCCAGGCCTTCCAGTAGCCACTTCCGCTATAGGAGCGAACCATTACGTAGAGCGTTCCAGAACCTTCAACGGTGAAGTACTCCAAAGATGTACCTGAATAGCCTCGAGCGTCATAATCAGTGGTTGTAGGCGGTGATCCCCACTTTGCATACAAATCGAAATCTGCATCTTCGTTGCCAGCCATCACGACTGTAACATGGGACTTAGCTGGTATGTTGATCGAGAATGTGTATGTATTCCCTGAACCCGTCAGATAGCCAGATTTACTCGAAAGTATTCTTCCTAAAGTTACTGCTGCAAATGCATTCACCTTTCCGTAGCCGTAGTATTTATCCCAGCCGCTTGAACCGAGGTCAACTGCAGTGTTTCTCAGTATTTCACGAACCTTCTGGTTTGTGAACGACGGATTCTGCGACCAAACCAGAGCTGCAACACCTGAAACATGTGGAACCGCCATAGAAACTCCAGACATAGTGTTGTAACCATTGTTACGTACTGTTGAGAGTATATTAACACCGGGAGCAACAAGTTCAACGTGTGAGCCATAGTTTGAGAACGGGGCTTGCTGGTCGTTTGAATCTATCGCACCGACAGCTATAACTTTATCATAAGCTGCAGGATATTTCTGCACTTCTTGCCCCTCGTTTCCTACTGAAGCTATAAGAAGTGCCCCTTGCGACCAAGCATATTCACAAGCCCTTCTAACCCTTTCGTAATCGGAGTTAAAACTAAGACTCATGCTTATAATTTTAGCACTATTGTTTGCGGCATAGTATATGCCATCAGCAACACTGTCTGGATATGGCCTATACTGATCGCCTACTTTTATGGCAAGTATTTTCACCTGTGCAATCCCAGCAATGCCTCTGTTATTATCCATAATCGCTCCAATTATCCCCGCTACGTGTGTTCCGTGACTGTAAGGGTTATCATCCATCGGGTCGTTGTCGTTATTCACAAAATCGTATCCCTTGATCACACGTCCCGCTAAATCCTCGGCTGTGCCCACACAAATGCTCCATAGACCTGATTATATCGTATCCCTTGATCACACGTCCCGCTAAATCCTCGTGGTTGTAGTCTACTCCAGAATCTAAAACCGCAACTATAACACTTGTACTACCCTTCTGGTAGTCCCAAGCTTCTGGAGCGTATATCTTTTTTGGACCCCATTGCTGATTCCATTTTGGATCGTTTGGAACATAAGAGTACTCTCCACAACCTCGTGGATAGGCAGAACTTACAAAAGGATCTTTAGAGACGCTTCTCAGAAATTCCACCATGTTGCTCGTTTTAAAAGTGGCAGACATTAGGTATTCATTAATGTTTATAACTTTTGCATTGTATTTCTTTGCAAACTCCTCAAGCGATGGTGGCATCCTCCAGAAATCAACGATCACTTCGTTTGGAACGTAGTCGTCTTTCATATCTTCCGGATATACCACCTTAGGTTCTGGTCTGTACACCTTTTTCGCATCGGTGAACATAAACTCATCTTCAAATGCTTTTTCAACGATTGGATCTTTCGACACTCTTTCAATGAAATCGAGTGTAACCTTGCTCGTCTTTCCCGGCTCCTTAATCGGATTCGTTTCAAAAGCAGCCATTTTTATATCTTCCTTCGCAAATATCAGCTTTCCGCCGTACTTTTCCGCAAACTTTTCAAGCGATGGTGGCACCTCTTTGAAGTAGACGATGACAACCTCTCTGAACTTGGGCGTAAACTTGGGATCAGGCTTGTATTCCTTAGGCTTGATCTCGTCAATCTCTGGCTTCTTCGGCTCCGGCGGGTTTTTAGATGGTGGCTCGTTGATGATAACGTCTGGTTTCTCTGGAACCTTGTCGAAGTTTGCCATTGCAACTGCCACTCCGCCAAGTATTAATAACACTACTATCCCATAACATAGGAGCAAACGCCTCACGCTGTCACCTCCATTTTCTCCATACAGTTTGTGTCTACCTTTACTTAAAAACTCCGATCATTTCAACCCAGATTGAAGCAATCGAAAGATTTATCTGGGCTGTTTCAAAAAACAGGAATTGATTGGCAGATTTGGGTAAATATGTCGTATCTTAACTAGAAGTGGCCAATTTGAAAATTTATAAAATTAGAAACATTCATAGTTTATTACTACCAAAGTCATGTAAAACAGTCCAAAAATTGTAGCTATTAATTGAAACAAACCATAAAGTAAAAGCAAACTTTCTCTGATCAAATGGTGCTCTGTGAAGAGCACATCATAAGCAGAGGGTATCAATGTTATAGCGGAGTAGAGCAGAATGAACACAAAAAATCCGGTAACAGCCGTTTTTCCGATTTCAATATTATTGCGAAGAAAAATTAAAGCACTGACCATCAAGACGGATAATAGAGCGGATTCGAATACAACGAAGCTGTCGTGAGTTGGAAAAATATCTGGGAATGATCTATAGACTAATATCAAAAATACATAGACCAGAAGAGAAACGGCAAAGGGTATAGCAGACCTCTTATTCCTCACGTTTATACTCAGAAAAATCAAACCAGTTAGTGAAATTACTGCAAGAAAGGCTCCAAATTCGTAAAAGGATAATCTTGGGAATATTATGTAGATCAGAATATTCATAAACACGATTGAATTTAAAAAAGATAAAATAAGAATTTTAAAGAATTTGAAGTCTAATCTTGGCATAAGATCACCCTATCAGCACGTAAAAGTCTGTTATTTTGCCCTGATCTCCGCCCCAAGCATCGTAAACTCTTAGTCTCCAGTCGTAATTCGATGGAGTCAGCCAGAAATAATGCTGGATAGTTATGTGATTGTTACTGCTCCAGTCATGATCCCACACTTTTGTCTCTGTATAGGAGTCTTGGTAAGTTTTCTTGTAGCCTATCCATATCTCCAGATCTGCTGGATATGTGTGATCTGTCTCCACAATTGCCAAAACCTGATTGCTGCACGCAACATCGTTTATGTTGACGTAGTAAGTCTGATAATCGTAGATTGGAACATAATTGGAGCCTGCAGTATCTGGCGATTCAAACTTTGTAGCGTAAGCGATCATACCCATTGTGTATTTCATGGTTTCACTTATTAGCGTTCTCGTAATGCTCTTCAATTGATTATTTAATTGCTGGTTGTTTTCCCATCCTGGTGTGTTCATTATATCGCAAATCTGCTGTAGATATTGATGTGAGAAGGCTGCAAGATTTTTCGCCTGTTCGCTTGGATCTGTGATTATGTAGTATTCATCGACATACATTGCTGATTTTAACTCGTTCCAGTGGCTGCTAACCCAGCTCTCGTACTCTGTGTGGTGGGCTTGACCATAAACCGACGATGTGTGGAAAGGATTTCCAAAATCCTCAATGTAATGTAGAGCCTTTCCAATGTACACATACGCTTCTTCCACATTTCCCTGATCAAATTTGGCTCTGGCTTTATTTAGATACAGCTCCAAGGAATCTGGTCCGTAATTATCGTATCCTGGCACGGGAATGTCACCGATCACCCAACTGTGCCTATTTAGGCCCCACCAAGGAACCAGTTCAGTAGGTTCGTTTCTATGATCATCTGCCCATGTAGCATAACTTTTTAATGTATCCATATGAGTGCTTG
>DAINRD010000070.1:0-7604 GCA_036742095.1 Archaeoglobus sp.
GTATACAATTTCTCCTTTGCGATTTACGAAAATCATTCCATGAATTTGCATGTTGAAAAATGTGTCATCCACGAGGTTTGATTGCACGTACTCTTCATTGAGGTTTTCGACAAAATTGTAGGTGTCGTCCCAAACTGCCCAGTCAACACAGTAACTCTTCAGGTTCAGTATCTGAAACTTAAGGCTTTCTTTCAGCGTGCAAAGCTTGGTGTTTGCAAGATACTCCGAATTCTGTACGACCTGGATTTCCTCTACTTTGTAAATACCAATACTGGCAATGGTAATGCATAAGGCGGCGATTAGGGACCAGGTAATAATGAGTCTATTTCGAAGTTTCATTTGTTTTTATTTGCTTTTACAATTATAAATATCTTTCTTTTGTGTTAACCTCTAGCAATTATACAAAGTTCGTCTTTTTTAGAATAAAATCTTTCAGCAAAAAAAAGTAAAATCACATCCCGAGCATCTTCTCCTCCCACTTTTTCAGGTAGGCTGAGCTCTGGCTCACATCAGCAAAGATACTTGCCGCCCTCTCCACGTCTTCAAGCTCCACCTTTCCTGAGTTTCTCATCTTCGCAAATTCGTAGGCTGGGGCCAGGAGCTGAACCGCATACCTCAGACTCGTTTTCTCTCCTATGTCAGTTAGCTTTTCCATTGCCTCCTCGCTGAGCATCATTCCCGACTCAGCAGCTCTGATCTCAATAATTGTCCTTATCTCATCCCTGTTGTAGGGCTCGGTCGTGATAATCAGCAACCTGTCGAGAAGGTCGAGGGGAATGCCATGCGGGGCAGTGATGTCAGTCCCTCTTATCCTCGAAAATCCTCTGTTGGATGCAAGAATAATGATTGGCGCCATCTCCGACTCCATTGCCCTGTTCATGAAGGCAAAAAGCTCGATGTCCATGAGGTGAGTCTCATCGATAAACAGCACTCCCGGAACGAGCTCAGCCCTGCCCTCCTCAACGAGCCTCTTCACCTGCTCATCCACAGCTTCTCTAACTTCGTTGTCAACTTCCCTGCTCGGCGGGGAGAAGAGGCTGAATATGCTCGTCCTTCTTGCGTTTGCCTCATCCAAGTCGTGCAGCGTTACGACGTAGGTGAACTCCTTCTCTTTCTCCACCTTTCCTGACGGGACTGGAACGACCTCGTCGTCTCCCAGATCATACTTCTTCTTTGCCTTCTCACTCCTTCCAAGCTTTCCTATCCTCCCCCTCTCCTTATCAATAACTATGACGTCTCCAACCTCAATTCCCTGGGAGAGGAACTGCATTGCAAGCCTTCCTCCAACGCTGAAGGTTCTCTTCTCATCCTTCGTTGCCAGAGTGAGCGTGGCAGACTCAGGAATTTTCTGTGTGGGGTTGTAGGGGTTGGGAACCATGTTGTAGTCGAGGCCAACAACCTCTCCTTCAAGCACGGTCCTTGTCTCCTTTATCCTCACACCGATTGCCTTTCTCATTGCCTGAATGAGAGCTTCGGTCTTCTTCATCTCCGCGCTGTAGAACTCACTGGCTGAAACCTGAACGAAGGGGATATCCCTTCCAAGCTCTTTGCTTATGGCGACTGCAATGGCTGTTTTTCCAGTTCCCGGCGGGCCAGCCATCAGTATTCCCCTTCCAGCCATCTTTCCTGATTTGATGAGCCTTACTATTACTCCTGCAGCCTCTCTTGCTCTTTTCTGCCCCACGAGGCCGTCGGCAACGTCTTTGGCCCTCAAATTCTCGTCCAGTCCAAGACCGCGAATGTGTGAGTGAGCGCTTATTCTCTCAAAAGTCTGGGCTATCTCCCTGATTTCGCCCGCCATGGCCACCACCAAAATTGGTGGAAAAGAAGGACTATATAAATATTCTCCCGTCAGCTAAATTTGTTTCTTTACAACTGAAAAGCATGAGGCTCAGGGGACACCACCTCATCTGCCTTCAGTTTTTCAGAGGAGAAGGTTACAGCGGGGAGTTTGTAGAGAATATCAAAAAGATAATGGAGAGATTGGAGAGATGGGAGACAGTGGAGGTTGTTGCTGGAGTTGATGACATCTGCGTGGCATGCCCCTACAACAGAGGTTATTGCGGTAAGGATGAGAGTTCGGAGGAGAGGGTTAGGGAGATGGATAAAGCAGCGGTAAGACTGCTTGGTGTTTCAGAGAAAACTACATGGAGAGAGGTGGCAGAGAGAGTTGAGAAAGTTCTCAATGAATGGCGGGTTTTTTGCGAGGATTGCGATTGGAAAGAAGTATGTTATGGCTGAAGGAAAAATATTTAATGATTTATTTCTATTTTTTGCATGGGCTTTACTGGTAGAAGGGGTAAGGCGGAAATCATTGAGGCTTTTTCAAAGCACGTCTCGCCCTACAAAGCCAAGTTTTTCTCAATGGTGGGCATCGATTTCGTTCCTGCAAGAAGGGAGGGGGTGTGGTACTGGGATCTGGATGGAAGAAAGCTTATGGACTGCCACTGCAATGGGGGAGTTTTCAATCTCGGTCACAGAAATCCAGAAATCGTAAAAACGCTTATCGAAGCTTTGGAGGAGATTGACATCGGCAATCATCACCTCATCAGCGAGCAGAGGGCGAGGTTGGCTGAGAAGCTCGCTGAGCTGATGCCCGGAGACATAAGTAGGACTGTTTTTGGTGTGGGGGGTGGAGAGGCCATTGATTTTGCAATAAAGCTTGCAAGAGGTCATACGGGCAGAAGAAGATAATTTATGCTAAGGGTGGTTACCACGGGCATACCGGATTTGCCCTCGCTGCGGGGGATGAAAAGTACAAAAAACCCTTCGAGCCCTTAGCTCCTGGCTTTGTCGAAGTTCCCTTTGGTGATGCTGGAGCGGTTGAAAAGGCGGTTGATGATGATACTGCAGCGGTGCTTTTTGAAACGATTCCCGCTACCCTCGGCATGCCTTTGCCTCCTGAGGATTTTTACAGAAGGGTAAAGGAGATATGCGACGAGAAAGGCTGTCTTATGATTATAGATGAGGTGCAAACTTGACTGGGAAGGACGGGCAAGATGTGGGGCATTGAGCATTACAAAGTAGTTCCTGACGTGATTGTTACGGCTAAGGGTCTGTCGGGCGGCGTTTATCCCATCTCAGCCACATGCTTCAGGGACGGCCTTGATGACTTCATGGCGGAGAACCCCTTCATTCACGTCTCAACCTTTGGAGGTGCTGAGCTTGGATGCGTTGTCGCGGAGAAGGTGCTTGAAATCACCTCAAGAGAGTCCTTCCTGGAGAATGTGAGGAAAACTGGCGAAGCTCTGTCTCTAATACTGAGAAAACTGAAGGATGAGTACGACTTTGTTGAGGAGATAAGGCAGATGGGTCTCTTTATTGGTATCAAGATGGTTGAAGAAGGCTGGGGGCCTCTGCTATCCATTTCCTGCTACCACAGCGGTATTCTGGCAGTTTATGCCAACAACGATACCTCAGTCATGCAGTTCCTTCCCCCGCTGATTGTGGGCGAGAAGGAGGTTGAATACATCAGAGAAAAGCTGGCGGCAGCGATGGAGATAGCGTCACAGAGGAGGGAGATGGTTGAGTTTATCCGAAAAATGCTATGAAGGTTGATGTTGAGGTTTTAAAGAACTTTGAAGAGAGGCTGAATCCTGCCAAACCGGAGAACATCAAAATAATCGGCTATGGAGAGATAAGCACTGTCTTTGAGCTGCCAGAGCTTCCGGGAATTGCGTTGAAAAGAATTCCCAATTTCAAATCTGTTGAGCAGGTGAAGAGGTACATCGACCTTTATTTCGAATACATTGACCTGCTGGGAAGGGTCGGGTTGAGGGTGCCTGAGAGTGATGCGACCTTTGTGGAAAGAAGAGATGGAAAAACAGTCCTCTACATAGCCCAGAAAATGGTTGAGAATGTAGGGAACAAGGTAATTCAGGGGGCAAAGGTAGATGAAGCAGAAGAGGTTTTTGACAGAGTTCTTGCGGAAATGAAGAAAGTATGGGATTTCAATGCTGAGAATAGGGAAGAGGGACTGGAGATAGGCATTGACGGGCAGATATCCAACTGGGCTATAATGGAGGAAGTTTACTACTTCGACACCTCAACTCCGATGATTCGGAAAAATGGAATCCACCAGCTTGATACGGAAGTTTTCCTGCAGGCCTGCCCTCCGGGAATAAGAATTCTGCTGAAAAAGCTCTTTCTTCAGGACATACTGGAAAGGTACTTCGATTTCAGGAAAGTGGTGGTGGACATGATAGCCAACCTTTACAAAGAGGATAGGGAGGATTTGATTCCCATAGCTATTAACCTTGCCAATGAGTTTTTCAAGCTTCAAGGTTACGATTTTTGGGCCATTACAGCAAAAGAAGTGGAGAAGTACTACAAGGAAGATGCTTTTCATCTGGAGTCTTTACCTGAATCTAAGGAAAGTGCACAGATTTATCCTTACAAGGGTTCTCTTCGGGAGATACGAGTACATTCTCCCCGGAAAAATCAGGAGGTAGGTTTTATTGCCAAGGATAAAACCATAAAGTGAAACCTGTTTTTTATCTCTGCTTTTATACCAGCACGCTCAAAGAGGGATTTGAATTCTCTCAATGACAGGCCATGCTTAAAGTAGAGACTCCTTCTCACGTCCAGAATGTAGAGGTAACCGCCGGGTTTAACCATACTCCAGAGATTCCTCAAACCCCTTTCAGGATTGCTCCAGTGGTGAAGGGAGAAGGTTGAGTAAACCAAATCAAATTCGCCGAAGTAGTCCTTCTCAACATCCCCAACCCTGAACTCCACCTCCACTCCCATTTCTCTCGCTGCACTCCTTGCAATTTCGATCATGTCCTCGGAGATATCGAAAGCAGTAACCTTTACTCCCAGCTCCTTTGCAAGCCTAATTGCGAGAATTCCCGGTCCACATCCCGCTTCAAGATACTCACCCCTAACTCCAAGCGTCTTCATGTCTTTAATCACGTGTCCGTAAAGAACAGGAGCAAATAGAGCCGCACCTCTCCTGTATCTCTTAGCTCCCTCACCTTCAAACTCCTCAAATTTTTCAATGATGCCCACAGAATTTTTTGATTAATTGAGCTTAAAATATATCGCAAAAAGCCTTAAATATTCTTCAGGTGTCAGTCAAACGGGGATCAACAATGGGATGGAAGTCTCACGGTTTCAGGTTCAGATCAGGAAGAAAGCTCAGGAAAAAGGTCAGGGAGAAGGGAATCAGGATTAGAAAGTTCCTCCAGACTTTTGAGGTTGGCCAGAGAGTTCACATTGACATCGAGCCGGCTTCGCAGAAGGGCATACCCCATCCGAGATTTCAGGGCAGAACTGGCTTAGTTGTGGGACAGAGGGGCAGGGCTTACCTTGTCCAGATCAGAGATGGCGGAAAGATGAAAACCCTGATTGTAAGGCCAGAGCACTTAAAGCCGCAGAGTGGTTGAAATGTTCAAAGAGGTAAAGGATTTTGAATACATCACGATTTCAGAAGCCAAGGAAATAATGGAGGAGATAGCCAAAAAAAGGCAGGAAGAGGCCGAACTCCTTTTTGAAACGAGGAGGGCTTTAAAGCACCTCCGGTTGTTTTCAAAACTACCCGCTGATAAGGCTAAGGAGCTTGTTGAGGAGCTTCTGAAGCTCCCTCAGGTTGACAAAAAGGAGATTGCCGTTAAACTTGTAGATATAATGCCCCGTGTTCCCGATGAAGTCAGAATTATCTACGCCAAGGAGAGAATAACGCTCACATCCCAGCAAATTCAGGAAATTCTCGAGGTTATAGACAGGTACCGTTATTAAGAAAAACATAAATAGTTATCCAGCTATTTTGAAAAAGGAGCTGGTGCTATGGAGAAGCCAAGATTGGAGAAGTCCGAAACTAAGGATAAACTGGAGGATTACGCTTATGTACTTGATTTCATGCCTTATGGCCATCCAGACGACAAGAGGCCCATTCACAAGAGAGAACCCCTTGCACAGGTCGTTGGGGAGAAGTACTTCACCCTTCTTGAAGTAAGCATAAGGAAGGACAAGCAACCCCTCGTCATGGACAGGGTTTACATCGGTAAGGGGGAGAGGGACGTGGTTTTTAAAATTAAAAGAAGGCTCAGATATGATGATTTAACTCCTGCTGCAAAAACTGAGCTGCCCTACGTCCTCGAACACATAATAAAGAACGAGGAGAAGAAGTACGTGGACTTCTTCAACAAAGCTGAATCCATAACAACGAGGATGCATCAGCTCGAACTGCTGCCGGGAGTTGGGAAGAAGATGATGTGGGCAATAATCGAGGAGAGGAAAAAGAAGCCATTCGAGAGCTTTGAGGACATTGCAAAGAGAGTGAAGGGCATCCAGAAGCCTGAAAAGCTCATTGTAAGCAGGATAATCTACGAGATAAGAAACCCCCAGACGAAGTACAAGCTGTTCGTCGCTTGAAAAAATTAATATATTTTTTCGTTCTGCTATTTTCATGGGGATGTTTGGCGAAATTACCACTTTCTTTGGGATGAGAGTTTTTACCGACGAGGGAAGGTATGTCGGCAGGGTTGAGGACGTAATTCTCGACCAGAATACAAGGTCGATAAGGGGTCTGGCAATTTCAGACTACAACAAAGCACTCATTGACTCCCACGCAAAGGGTGTTATAATCCCTTACAGAGTTGTTAAGGCTGTGGGTGATATAATAATCATAAAGGACCTCTTCAAGAGAAAATCAAAGTCCACTGAATACTACGAGTCCAGAGAGCTCATGGATGAGGAAGAAGAAGCAGAAGTATGGCAAGAACAACGGTAGCAATTCCTGCAGCCAACCTCCTGTCAATTCTCTCCTTGAGAAAAACAGCCCCAAACACTGCTGCAAATACTGGCGAGGTGGAGGAGGGCTGAACGACGTTCCACGAATTTGAAATTTTTATTGCAGTGATGAATAGGGCAATTCCAGCAAAGGAAAGGAATCCGCCAATGAGTCCAGCGTAAATTGCTGACTCTCGATTAAAAATTTCGTCTTTTTTCGTTGTAATCGTTAGAAGGCCCAAGCAAAGCAGCATTCTGGTAAAAGCCACCACTGAAACAGGGAGTCTGTCAGTGAGGTAATCGAGGGTAAGTATAGCGAGTGCCCATGAAAAAGCTGCAATCAGGGCATAAGGCAGTCCCGAAACCTCTCCCCTGTCTCTTGAGCCGTAAATAATGTAAACGGCCAAAAATACTAAAATGGCTGATA
Organism: Archaeoglobus sp.; assembly: GCA_036742095.1. Taxonomy (GTDB): domain Archaea; phylum Halobacteriota; class Archaeoglobi; order Archaeoglobales; family Archaeoglobaceae; genus Archaeoglobus. Next base: position 7,160 of record DAINRD010000070.1, read on the forward strand.
TCAGGGTGTTAAATGTCAATTTTGCGCCGTATAGAACTGTTGAAAGCAACACGACGTAAATGGGGTAGGTTGAAGACGCGGGAAGGGCTACGCTAACTGGGGACCTTTTCAAAGAGGCAAGGTAACTTAAATCGCCGATGTAAAAGGAGAGAATTGCTGAAATTACGAGAACCACGGCTGTTTGGTAATCAAAAGTTACGTTGGGTAAATCAACTGCTGCCATTGGGAGGAAATACAATGTAGCAAAGAGGGTGCGGTGGAAGTTGGCTGTGAATACGCTTACCTCCTGCACTCCTCTTCTGTAAGCTATACCATTGAAGGCCCAGCAAACAGCTGCTGTAAGGGGAAGCAGAATTTCAATCACGAGGAGGATTTTAACTTGCAGGTTATAGCTTTTTGCATTCATTTTTACAATAATATAAAAAGAGCTATTTTTAATAAATAA
>DAINRD010000071.1:0-3448 GCA_036742095.1 Archaeoglobus sp.
CGATGGTTTGTACGTCAGAATTCCCAACGAGAAGGTCTTTACCTCCAACATAACCAACTACGTCGCCCATGTTGCAAGGAGGTTTGAGTACGTTGTAGGGATAAGGTACAGCGATGACGCCGAGAAAGCCATCGAAATAATAAAAAGACTTATCGAGGAGCATCCCTTTGCCCTGAAAAACCCTGCGCCTTTGGTTTTCGTTGACAATCTTGGGGACAGCAGTGTAAACATCGTCGTGAGAATCTGGGCCCCCTCGACGGAGTGGTATGATTTAAAGATGGAGCTTCTCTGGAAGATAAAGACAGAGCTTGAGAGGCATGGAATCTCGATCCCCTTCCCGCAGCGTGTTGTTTGGTTTGCCAACGAGTTGAGGGCCAATGTTGAGGGTAAGGAAGAGGGACGGCAGGCTTGAGGAGTTCAGTAAGGACAAGATAGTAAGAACATGCATGAGGGCTGGAGCAAGCAAAAAGATTGCCGAGAGTGTTGCAGAGGAAGTGGAGAAAAGAATCTACGATGGCATAAGCACCGATGAGGTTCTTGAGATGGTCATAGACCTCCTTTTCAGGCATGAGTATCCAAAGGCCGAGAGGTATGACTTAAAGCGCTCCCTAATTCGCCTCGGTCCCTCTGGCTTCGGCTTTGAGAAGTTTGTGGCAAGATTGCTGGAAGAGTATGGCTTCGAGACGGAAACAAACGTTACCGTTCAGGGCAACTGCGTTGAGCAGGAGATTGACGTTGTTGCTGAAAGAGGTGGAGAGAAATTCATGATTGAGTGCAAGTTCCACAACCTGCCCATCTATACTGGCTTGAAGGATGCCATGTACACCTATGCCCGATTTCTCGATGTTAGGGAGCATGGCTTCACCCAGCCGTGGATTTTCACCAACACGAAGTTCTCGGAAGAGGGAAAGAAGTACGCAGGCTGCGTGGGGATAAAGCTGACTGGTTGGAGTTACCCCGAAAGAGAGGGAATTGAGATTCTGCTAGAATCCAAGGGTCTGTATCCAATCACAATTCTGAGAATCGACAAAGAGGTCTTAGATGAGCTTGTCAGGGCGGGGCTGGTTTTCTGCAGGGATGTTGTCAATGCAGGAGAGGAAAAACTGCAGGAGATTGGGCTGAGCGCTAAAAAAGCAAGAGATGTGGTTGCAGAGGCTAAAAAGGTTATAGGTTAATCCTGCTCCGTCTTAACCGACTCAACAATAATCTTGCCCGCAACAACCTCGTCAATGCTGTGAATAACTCCCCCAAGATCCTCAATCACGTTCTTAATCTGGTCGTAGTCGAGGTTGTTGCCGAGAATTGTAATCTTTATGTTCTCCGTGGCCTGATCAATTTCCGCGAGGTGGATGTTCACACCATCGATATTTTCAAGCTCGCTTAGCTTCAGGGCAAAAACTATGGTTTTCGGCTCGTGGGGCTTTAACACGTCGAGCACGAGTCTTCTCAAGCCCTTCACAGTAAAAGCTTAATAGCTCCTTATTTAAAATTTTTGCATGTTCGATTTGCACGTCCATTCCGTTTTCAGCGACGGAGAGCTGATCCCGTCGGAAATTGCTAGGAGGATGTACGCTGCGGGCAACAAAGGATTTGCCATCACCGACCATGCAGACTTCACAAACATTTCAGACGTTTTGACAAAGCTGACCAGAATCAAGGAGCACATGGAAGGCTACGAGGCCAAGTTCCTTGTTGGAGTTGAAATCACTCATGTCCCTCCCAGCCTCATTGGCAAAGCTGTTGAGCTTGCCTGGAAAGAGGGGGCTGAAATTGTTGTAGTTCATGGCGAGACAGTAGCCGAGCCCGTCAAGGAGGGCACCAATCTTGCCGCACTGGATGAGGAAATAAACATACTCGCCCATCCCGGCATAATGAGCGAGAAGGAGGCTGAAATGGCCAGAGAGAACGGAGTTTACGTTGAGATTTCAGCAAGAAAGGGGCACTGCCTCGGTAACGGCAGGGTTGCGAGGCTTGCAGAGAAATACGGGTTTAATCTCGTCATTAACACGGACATGCACTCCCCCTCGGACATAATCAACGACTCCACCGCTGAAAAGATTTTGAAGGGTGCCGGAGTGGAGAACTGGAAGGCTGTGCTGGAAAACAACGAGAAGCTGTTCAGAAAACTCAGAAAATAACTTTTTTCTCTGCCTGCCTCCTTATCATGTCGTAGGTCATGAAGTCAACAATGCTCTGCAACTTTCTTTTCTCTCTGCTATCTTCAAAGTAGTCAAGAGATTCGAGACTTTTCTCAACAAAAGAGTTCATTTTCTCCAACACTCTTGATATGCCCTCCTCTTTTCCATACTTCTCCTCGTATATTTGAGGAAGGGTTCTTGACTCAAATACGGAGTGCTTGTCGTCCAGAATCCTCAGATACTCAAGAAGGTCGTCCACAATCTGGTATGCCAGTCCGAGGTTTAATCCATAATCAAAGAGCTTTTCTGCTGCCACTTTATCGTCACAAACTATTTTACAGGCACTTCTGGCAGAGTAGGCAAACAATGCAGCCGTTTTCTTCTCTATGCACTCAAAATAGTCTTTCTCGTCAAAATCCTCCTTAACGCTGTAAACGTCCAGAACCTCACCTTCAGACATCATCATTCCAACATTCGAGAAGTCCCTTATGATTTCTTCCCCATATTCAGATGTTAATTCAACAGATTTCGAAATTAACCAGTCTCCAAGTACTATAGCAAGGGAGATGTCATACTTTCTATGCAATGCCTCCTTTCTCCTCCTCTTCTCAGCCTTGTCAATAACGTCGTCGTGAACAAGGCTTGCCGTGTGAATCAGCTCGACTGAAAGGGCGAGGTTCATCACATCTTCATAGTCTCCACCACACATCTTACCAGCAAGAAGAACGATTATTGGCCTGCTTCGCTTACCCCCAGCGGTGATGGCGTAGGCAAGCGCCTTCTTAATTTTCGTATTGGCTTCTACCGATTCAACGAACGACCTCAGGTTATCCTCAAAAATCCTGTATTCTTCCCAGTTATCAATCACTCTGCCACCTTTACGAAGTTGAACTTATAACTCTTTCGAGATAATTATCCAACTTCAAACCCTTTCAGTCCCTCCAGGCAATCAAAACACCAGCAAGAATCATAGCCCCACCAAATAGCTGAATCAATTGGAGGTGTTCACCAAAGTAAAGATACCCCACAACCCCCGCACAAACTGGCTCGACCAAAGCGAGAATCGGGGCCCTCTGCATTTTTACATACTTCACACCATAAGCGAAAAGAACGAAGGGTATTGCAGTTGGAATGGTTCCAAGTCCAGCTGCCCACATTAAATTGCTTAGCTCCCCATAAAGGGCGAAGTAGGGGGAGAGAGCCACAGAACCCAGCCCGAGGTTGTAAAAAGTTATTCTCAAAGGGGTGTGTTTGACCCTCGCCTTCTTTGATAAGATGAAGACTCCAGCGTATAACATTCCTGAAAGGAT
>DAINRD010000071.1:3458-5565 GCA_036742095.1 Archaeoglobus sp.
GTGTTAGCTGAGGATAGGGGGTTAGCATCAGGTAAAGGCCAAAAATGGCCAATGGGAGAGCAACAAGGGTTCTCTTCTCAACTCTCTCACCCATTAAAGCCGATATCGGAATAACGTAAACTGGAGCCATGTAGAGAAGAAGGGCTGCCGTGGCAACCTCAACGTTCTGTATGGCTGCGATATACGACACTACTGTCAGAAGCATGAAAACTGCCAGTGAAAGAAGTGTCCTGTCAGGTTTCTCAATCTCCCTTATGCAAAAGGGCAGGATTGCGAGAAAGCCAATGAAGAATCTGATGAAGGTGATGGTGAGAGCGTCGCCCTCAACATTTCTGACGAAAATCGACAGTGTCCCCATCATGACGGCCGAGAACGCTATCGCAAGAGCCCCGTAAGCCATATCCCTATCCAGCATCAGCGTTTTTAAACTTTGGTGATAGTTGATATCGTGGACCTCGGTGTTTGCAGGAGTTGCGGCGAATTTGAAGGGATGTGTAAGTGTGGGAGAGGGGAGGTTTTGATTAGAGCTGACGAAAGAATGAGGGTGAGCAAGTTTTTAAGCGGTTTATTGAGGCATTTTGGCAGAGAGTTTGGCCTTCAAATTGACAGGGACGGTTGGGCAGAGCTAAGAGATGTTGTTAAGGTTCTGAAGGAGAGATACGGTGTTGGAAAAAGACAGGTTGAGCTTATAGTAAAGTTTGACGCCAAGAGGAGATTTGAATTAAAAAACGGAAAAATAAGGGCAAGATACGGGCACAGCATTGACATAAACACCAGATGGAGCGAGAGAGGAGGGATTCCAGAGAAGCTCTACCACGCGACCTCTCCCGAGAACTTAAGCTCCATTTTAAGGGTCGGTCTCCTACCTATGAAAAGAAAAGAGGTTCACCTAAGTGCTTCTCCTGAAGAAGCCCTTGAAGTTGGCCTAAGACACTCGAAAAATCCAGTTTTGCTTGAAGTTGATGTCAAGAAACTGTTAAAAAGTGGAATTGAAATTAGGAAAAAGGGCAGAGTTTGCACCGCCGACTGCATCCCTCCAAGTTTTTTAAAAGTGATTGGAGAAGGTCGTTCTTGATGCCCCTTTTTGGTTTTGAACGGAATTTTCCAAATCCAGCAAAAGATTATTAGCCAACTGTGAACATTAATTTCATGTATGACGTTGCGATAATTGGAGGTGGGCCTGCGGGATTAACTGCTGCGCTCTACTCAGCAAGGTATGGGCTGAAAACTGTGTTTTTTGAAACTGTTGACCCTGTATCGCAGTTATCTCTTGCAGCCAAGATAGAGAACTACCCCGGCTTTGAGGGCAGTGGAATGGAGCTACTCGAAAAAATGAAGGAGCAGGCAGTTAAAGCTGGAGCTGAGTGGAAGATGGAAAAGGTGGAGAAGATTGAGAAAAGCGGAGACACCTTTACAGTTATAACGGATGGTGGAGAGTATGAGGCAAAGGCGATAATCGTAGCAACTGGCGGAAAGCACAAGGAAGCAGGAATGGAAGGAGAGAGAGCGTTTGTTGGAAGAGGTGTCAGTTACTGCGCCACATGCGACGGCAACTTCTTCAGGGGAAAGAAAGTGATTGTTTACGGTAGTGGTAAGGAGGCTATTGAGGACGCAGTCTACCTACACGATATAGGGTGCAAGGTTACCATTGTCTCAAGAACTCCTTCCTTCAGGGCGGAAAAGGCCCTGGTTGAGGAAGTGGAGAAAAGGGAGATACCCGTCCACTACAGCACAACCATCAGAAAGGTTGTTGGCTCAGGGAAGGTCGAGAAAGTTGTGGCCTACAGCAGGGAGAGAAAGGAGGAGTTTGAACTTGAGACGGATGGTATCTTTGTAGCGATAGGAATGCGCCCTGCCACAGATGTCGTTACAGAGCTTGGAGTTGAGAGAGACTCAATGGGCTACATAAAGGTGGACAAGGAGCAGAGAACGAACGTTGAGGGTGTTTTTGCTGCTGGAGATTGCTGTGATAACCCGTTGAAACAGGTTGTAACCGCTTGCGGGGATGGTGCAAGGGCTGGTTATTCTGTACATGAATTCATCTCCAGAATGAAGGTATGAAGAGCGTTAAAACCGTGTATATTTCAAGTCTGCCTATCCACATGTC
>DAINRD010000071.1:5575-6214 GCA_036742095.1 Archaeoglobus sp.
TTTTCAGCAGAGAAGTGGATGGATATCTGTGATTGTCAACTTTTGGTGCGACTCTGTTTTGGTGAGGATGATTCGTGCTCAGCGATTAATGTTTTAAATGTTATAAAGTTTGAGAGAGCTTTTTCTGATGGTTTAAAAACCTGAATTTTAACATTCAGACTTTCAAGAGCAAAAATGGAGTTAGATTTTCATCTTGTTGACTTTTTGAAGTTATGAAGTCATATTAACATTTAATATCATTTAATGAGTTTTAGTAAAGTTTAAGTATAATCATATGGAGGAATGTACATGTTGCAGTCAATAGAAACGGGTAGCGCTGAGGCTTTCTTTTTACCAGTTTTCTCATTATACCTAATCTTCATTGTTTTTCTCACAACACTTAGCGTCTATTATTTGGTGAAGACCCTGAGGGGTGAGGATTTCATATTACCGGATCCAGAACTTTACAGGAAAGCTGGAGAAGCCGTAGGAAAGAGCTTTAGAGACAGAGGGCTGACAATACACGACCTCATCTGGGCTCTGGAGGTCAGAGGGGCACTTAAAGTCGACTCTCAAAGTTCAAAATTATGTGCAATGAAGCCACTAAGAACTGAGCCAGAACATTTGAGGGACTATTTCTCAGCTTTTCTAAGTGCTTCG
>DAINRD010000071.1:6224-7048 GCA_036742095.1 Archaeoglobus sp.
ACACTTAAAAATGAATCTTTAATAATTTCGATTAATAATTTCGATTAACTAATCATACTCGTTATGTTCATATAATATCGTTACATATTTTTTAGTAAAAGTTATATAGATACCAATGGATATGCGTAAACCACCGTAGAATCTGCGAATTAGGCAATATATTCATAGGGGGTTTGGTAATATGCTCGAAACAGTAGCTTGGTGGGTCTGGCCCGTAATACTGTTCGTCTTTACCTTCTTCTTGGGAATACTGGCAGTGATGGCAGGAGTTGGAGGGGGTGTGCTGTTCGTACCACTGGTGAGCGGCTTTTTCCCCTTTCATCTCGATTACGTCAGGGGGGCTGGGTTGTTCGTAGCCCTAACCGGAGCCTTAGCTGCAGGTCCGGGTTTACTTAAAAGGGGTCTGGCAAATCTCCGCCTTGCCTTGCCGCTCGCGTTGATTGCATCCACGTGCTCGATAATCGGCGCTCTCGTTGGCCTTGCGTTGCCGACTAACATAACGCAAACACTTCTGGGTATAACGATTCTCTTCATTTCCTTCGTGATGATAACGAGCAAGAGGGTGGAGTTTCCGAAGGTTGAAAAGGCTGATAAGATATCGCAGATGCTCGGAATCTACGGAATCTACTACGAAGAGTCCATGGGTAAGGAAGTGGAATGGAAGGTGCACAGAACCATTCCATCGATGGTTTTATTCGCCCTTATCGGCATTATTGCGGGAATGTTCGGTCTCGGAGCGGGATGGGCCAACGTTCCAGTTCTCAACCTCCTCATGGGCACTCCGCTTAAAATTGCAGCAGGAACAAGCAAGTTTCTCCTTTCCA
>DAINRD010000071.1:7180-7599 GCA_036742095.1 Archaeoglobus sp.
GGTTGCTTACGTAACCTACGGAGACGTTCTGAACTTTGTTGCCCTCGCATTTCTCGCGCTGATAACCATAATCTGCTATCTGGCTATAATACCAGTACTGCTGAAAAAGAAGGACATCGTTTACACAATTCTGGCCATAGCAGAGGTAATAATACTGCTGCTTGCAGCAAGCGGTCTCCTGCAGGCCGGGCACTAAATTTTAATTTTATTTCAGATTCACGTTCGGAGCTACAAATTTTTCAAAAGGAACTCATCTCCCCTCAACACAGAATTCATACAGGATAAGGTAAACGTCGAAGTGGTCGCCATTAACTCTCAGCACTTCTGAGTTTTTTGTCATCTTCGCTGCCTTCAATGCAGCCTCTGCCGGAGTAATCCCGTCTCTCTCCGCAACAACATACAGAACGGGACATCTAATC
>DAINRD010000072.1:0-3939 GCA_036742095.1 Archaeoglobus sp.
CACAGTCCTCGTTCTCAACCTCGGCGACGATAAACATGACGAACATTCCCTGCAAAACTGTTTGCTCTATATCCACTATGTTTGCTCCACAGTCTGCAAGAGCTTTTGAAATACCGTGAACTATTCCAGGTTTATCCTCTCCGTATACTGAAACTGCTACCAGCCTCACAAATAAACTAATATCCCTGGAATTTAAAGGTGTTTGTGATTTACTCTCAGATGCAACATCAATATCGAGAAGTGTTTAAATAGTTTCAAACAAAAGATAGGTTGTGCGCAGAGAAGTGGTTCTGTGGTTGAAAAGTGCGGAGGATGACATTTTCGATGCCAAACTATCGTTGAATAACAAAAGATACTTCCGTACAGCCTTCTTCGCTCAACAAGCAGTTGAAAAGTCATTAAAAGCTCTTTTTTTCGTTGTCAAAAAAGATGAGCCGCCCAAACTTCACACTGTAACAGAACTTTACAGGGAGTTAAAAAAAGGAGGTTTCACACTCCCCGAAGAAGTCGAGGAACAACTTTACATCCTTAACAAATATTACACCGTTTCAAGATATCCAGATGCAGCCAACGGTTTACCCTCAGAGAGTGTTGATAAAATTGAGGCCGAAAGAGCTTTGAAAATAGCCGAGGTGGTTTTAGGGCATGCTAAAAAGCATGCAGGATATAAAGAGGAGGGCTGAAGTCCTCAAGCAAGAACTTGAAAAAGAGGGAATTAAAGTCGATGCGATATACCTGTTCGGAAGTTATGCAAGGGGAGAGTTTCTCAGAAGGAGTGATATCGACCTAATAGTTATATCGAGGGATTTTTCCGAAATCCCATTCCTGAGGAGGCTTGATATTGTCAACAGGATTGTCTGGAAAAAAGAGCTTGGCAACTTGGAAATCTTGCCCTTCACGCACGAAGAGATTGAGGAGAAGGTTGTTGCGAGAGATGCAAGGAAATACTGGAAGAGGCTTATTTGATTTCCACTTCCAAAATCTTTGCAAAGAATCTGTTCACCTCGTAAAGGGGCGCCTTAGCTCTTCCGTAAGCCCCACAACCCACGGTTGGGCTTATAAGTCCAGCACCCTTCATCTCAGCAATAACAACACCACCATCTCTTCCGTACTTCATGGAGATGTCCACGATGTCTTCTCCGCAGATTATGAGATACTTGCTTCTTTCAACAATCTCCTCAAAGATTAAAGGAAATTCTTCAACTCTTTCCTCACCAATAGCGCTGAAATACCTCTCCACTACCTTTCGCCAATTTCCCGAACCCCTTTCAACATCTTCAACAAAAAATCTCACTATGTAAGGAATTTCCATGTCTTCAAGCGTGAAAAACCTCATTTTCCATGAAAGAGAGTCATGAAAGGAGCTTAAAGGTAAAGCAAGCCTGTAATAATCGAGAGTTAAGGCAACCTCAACGTCCAGCTCATCCTTTGGTATTCTCCCCTTCCTGTAGTACTTTCTGAGGAGAGATACAGCCCTCTCCGCCTCCTCATCTCCTCCAAGAAGCTTTACAATTTCCTCAAAATTCAGTCCATAACTATGAGCGCTCCGTAGGGGCATGCCTTCACACAATCGTAGCACTCCTTACACTTACTCTGGTCAATCCTTACCACTTTTCCGCCTTCTCTGATTATCGCATCGGTCGGGCAGACTCTACTGCATGTTCCACAGCCCTGACACCCTAGTACCGCTATCATTCACAAACTCCTCCAGCGACTTCTTCACCCGCTCAATGAGCATATTTACAATTTTCTCAACTTCCTCTGCCACCTTCTCCTTTGGGGCTGGTTTGTAAATAAAATAATATCCGCCGCCGTGAAGCGGCATCTTCACCCTGTAAGCCATACCGGCGATGAGCAGTCTCTGGAGGGATTTGTAAACCGCGCTTTCCCCCCTGCCAACCGCTTCGCTTATCTCCTCAACCCTCTCCTTACCCTCAAGCAGTGCGTGGTAAACCATAACGTCAGCCGGCGTTAGGCCAAGGACACACTCAAGCAGGTTTCCACAGTTGAGCGTTGAGACAATCTCTTTGAGGGACCTCATGGAGACTTCAGGCTCCCAGTGCCTTTTCAATCTCAGCCCTTACAGCCTTCTCAGGCATTGCACCTATGAACCCTCCAACCACCTTGCCGTTCCTGAAGAACAGCACTGTTGGAATGCTCGCAATGCCGTACTCAAAGGCCAAGTCCTGATTTTCATCAACGTTGAGCTTGTAGAACTCCACCTCTCCATTGTACTCCTTCGAAAGTTTCTCCAGTATTGGAGAGATGTACCTGCAGGGCATGCACCAGTCGGCGTAGAAGTCCACTACCACAAGCTTGTCGCTCTGAATTACCTCCCTAAACCTCTCACTGTTAAGACGCTCCATACTCCTCACCTCCTTTAAGTTTCCTTATCAACTGCCTCAGTTCATCCTCATCCGGAACACCGAGGATGAGGTACTGATCATTAATCACAAGCGCAGGAACTCCTCTAATTCCAAACTTCAGAGCCTCCTTTAACCCCTCATCTGTGTTGACAGGGAAATTGATGGCCAGCACAGCCTCCTCCTTCGCAACCTTACTCACCACCTTCTCCGCCCTGGGGCAGTAAGGGCACGTGGGGGACGTGAACAGCTTCATCATCACCATTTTTTCACCTCAACATTACTGAGACGTCCATATATAAATGCATTTACCGGTTTTGACAAAATCGGTAAAAACTATGCATAAATTGTCACAACGTCCCCGTCTTCGACAGTGTGCTCCAGTCCAACTCTCTGTCCATCAAACTTCACAGAACTCCCCCAAACTTTGGCGTAACGGAAGTTCTCAACAAAATCGCGGTGGAGCTTCTTGCATATGTCCTCGATTGTTGCGCCCCTCCTCAAAATCATTGGTTCACTGAAATCCACCTTCCCACCAGGAGGTTTGAGGTAAACTCTGATGAAATCAAGCTTCCTGTAAATCTGCTCCCTGAGCAAGTCAAGATTTATCCCCCTCTCAGCCGAGACTTTAATGGCATCGGCAACATCTACATCCATCAAATCGACTTTGTTGACCACTGTAAGCGAGGGGATGTAAACTCTGTTCCCCGCAAGGGCGTCAATCAGCCTTTCTATCGTGATGTCCTCTCTGATGACGACATCAGCGCTGTGAATCTTGTACTCCTTAAGAATGCTTGTTATGGTTTCCTCATCAATTGAGAGAGGCACAGTAGAGCTAATCCTCACCCCTCCCCTCTCCTTCTTCCTGATTACAACGTCAGGAGGCTTTTGATCGAGTCTTATTCCACCCTCGTAGAGCTCCTTTTTGACTACATCAATGGTGTGGAGGTTGAAAACGTCAGCGACGATAATTATCAGGTCAGCGACTCTAACGGCAGAGATTACTTCCTTTCCCCTCCCCCTACCGCTTGCAGCACCCTCGATTATGCCGGGAACGTCAATAATCTGAATTTGAGCTCCTTTATAGTTCAGTATGCCCGGAACGGGCTTGAGAGTTGTGAAATCGTAGTCTGCAACCTCGCTTTTCGCCCCTGTGAGCTTGTTGAGCAGTGTTGATTTTCCGACTGAGGGGTAGCCTATCAGAACAGCAGTCGCATCCCCCTCTTTTTTGATGGAAAAGGTCTGTCTTGCAGTTTTTGCCTTTTGCTTCTCAGCCTCCTCCCTCAACCGCGCAAGCTTTGCCTTCAACCTCCCGATGTGGTGCTCAGTTGCCTTGTTGTAGGGAGTTCTCTTTATCTCCTCCTCAAGTTCTCTGATTTGCTGCTCAATGCTCATCTGTTTTCAGAATGGAGGATGGGATTAAAATCCTTTATGAGTCAAGAGAAGTTTAAATTCAAAATTGAGTTACTCCTCCTTAATGATGAATGTGTCGCTCATCTCAACCGTTCCACCATCAATGGCAAATTTCAGCTTTGCAACGTACGAGCGGTAGGTGAGAAATGAGTCTGTGCCCGCC
>DAINRD010000072.1:3949-7595 GCA_036742095.1 Archaeoglobus sp.
TCACCAAAATACTTGAGGAAATTGATACCAAAAGAGACCAGAAGGGTTTCTCCAGCCGGAACTGTTTTTACAGCTGAGCCCAGCTCATCATAAAGCTCGTATTTTGCAATTACATCGAGAAAATCGCACTCCTTTCTCGCACCAATCAATACTGCCCTTCCTTCCAATGGGTAGCCGAACTTCCTTCCGAGAAAATTTATTCTTTCAACAGCCGCATCAGTCCACAAAATCCATAAGGGCTCGCCATAATGGGCTGTCAACCACCTGATAACAGTGTAAAAGCTAACCATGTCAGGGAATGAAATCATAATCCTGTCTCCACTTTCTGCCCTCTCGAAAACGTTCTGTATTACGTCCATAATGGGTCCTCGGCAGCTTTAAAATAAGATTTTCGCATAAAAAAGAAAATTCAATAAGGTAATTACTTTAATAATCCCCATCCTGACTCCACATCGTGGATGTGGAAGTTGTAAAACTCAGGACGCCATTCCCCAATCCAGACCACACTTACGTGTACGTTGTCAACGACGAAATCATGGTAGACGGTGGTTTCTCTAACCCTGAAAACGCCGAGAAGCTGGAAGATTTTAAAGTAAACCGCATAATAATCACTCACCACCATATAGACCACGTAGGGTTGATTTTTTACGGAAAAAAGAAGGTAGAGACACACAGGAAAGAAATGGAGTTTCTTGAGATATATACAAAACCTGAAAAATTTATAGAAGATTACAAGAGACTACTAAGAGCCTATGGAGTTAATGAAAGGTACGCAGCGACTTTGAAAATCGTTTCTGCCCTTAAACTCTCGCCAAATGCGAAGATTACAGAACTAAAAGAAGAACTGGTTGTTGAGACTCCCGGCCATACTGCGGGGCACGTAAGCGTGTTAATTGAAAACTGTCTCTTCTCTGGAGATTTTATCCTGAGCAATACAACACCCAACATCAGTTTTCATCCCAACTACACGAGTGGGGTTAAAGACTACATTTTCTCTTTGCGAAAGGTGCTGAAACTGGACATCGTTGAGATTTTTCCCGCACACGAGAGGAGAATCAAAAATCCCGAGAAAAGGATTCACGAATTGCTGTATCACTGTGAGAAAAGAGCTGCAGAAATTTATGATGCGATTAACAGCGGCCTTAAAAATCTCGAAGAAGTTGCAAACGAAGTTGGGTGGAGTTCTGGAAAATACGAGAAATTTGACGACTTCAACAGATTCATGGCTCTATGCGAAACCCTCGCTTTCATCAACCACCTCAAGGAGCTTGGCAAAATAAAGGAGGTCGAGCAGGATGGAAAAATTGAGTTCAGCGTATGCTGACGTTTAAAACCTGAATGGTGTCGCCTGCGTCCTCTATAAGGTCACTGACGTTGAGCAGTTTCTCAACAAATTTGATGAAGAAGTACCCCTCAACGAACCCTGAAAAGTTCATCCCCTGAAGTTTTTTGTAAATTCTGCCTTTAATGCCGTCAACCTCTTCTTCAGAAATCTTGATCTTGAGAAGGACATCACTCAGATTTCCATCTTCCAGCGCCTTAAAGGCGTCAAGAAGTAATAATGCCATCTTGGAATTTATCTCTGCAATCCTGACAAAATCCACCTTGAGGTCTTCAGGAATTGCCGTCTTAATGAGTAAGAAGAGCATGGCAATGTCTTCAAGCTCGTCAAGCACTTCATCCAGTTCCTCTGCAAGAGAACAGAAATCAGAGCGAATTGCAGGTATGAAGGCACCTGAGTGAATTTTCACCACCACATCTCTCCTTATTGCGTCGCCCATTTTCTCAGCTTCACAAACATCCCCCACAACAGCATCATCCTGGCGCTCGATTATTCCCTTCATTAGTTCACATGTGTCTATGATCAACTCAATCTGGGTTTTTATCAGTTCGATTACCTCTGTTTCCTTTTCTCCTCCAAAAACGAGTTTCTTAATTCTATCTATCATTTTACACCTCCTTTACCTTCTCCAAAACTCTTATGCTTTCAATTGCAGTTTCAGGGTAGTTTCCGCTCTCATCCTTTTCAAGACTCTTAACCATATCCCAGATTGTGAGAAGAGCAGCAACAACACCCGTAAGAGCTTCCATCTCAACACCCGTCTTTCCCCTCGATTTTACCGTACACCTAACCCTTATCCTTTCACCCTCAACATCAAAATCAAAGTTAACCGATGTTATGGGTATCGGGTGGCACATGGGTATCAATTCAGGAGTTTTTTTGACCGCCAAAACCCCTGCAACGTTGGCAGCAGCAATAACGTTCCCCTTGGCCACTTCCTGATTCAGGATTGCCTGAATGGTTGAGGTCCTCAGCTTTATGTAACCTTCAGCAACGGCAATGCGGCTGACATCTTCTTTCTCCGATACATCAACCATCCTCATCTTGCCATCTTCAATGTGGGTGAAATCCATAATCAATGTCTTGGGAAGTAAAAATATATCTTCCTTAAAGTAACTAAAACCATGGAAGCGCTTCTTGTTGTTGACATGCAGAAGGATTTCTGCTACGGTAACGGTGCCCTCTACATACCCGGAGCCGAGGAAATTTTCGACGCTACCGCCAGAGTTGTAAGATGGGCGAGAGAAAGGATGCCCGTCATTTTCACTCAGGACTGGCACCGTGAAGATGACGTGGAGTTTAAAATCTGGCCAAAGCACTGCGTGATGAACACTGAGGGGGCAGAGGTCATAGACGAGCTTGAACCAAAACCAAACGACTACTACGTCAAAAAGAGAAGATACTCAGCTTTCTTCGGCACTGACCTTGACCTTCTGCTGAGAGAACTTGGGGTGAGAAGGCTCTATGTCTGCGGAGTTGCAACGAACATCTGTGTTCTGCACAGTGCGGGCGATGCGGTGCTGAGAGGTTACGAGGTTGTCGTTTTAAAGGACTGCACCAAGGCCTTGAGCGATTACGAATACGAGTACGGGCTGAAGCACATGGAGAGTGTTTTCAGCGCAAAAATAATTGAATCAAAGGACTTGCTTTAATCATTTAGCATATTTTTGCTCAAGGAACTTAGCAATCTCCTCAATCTCCTTGTCCGTGAGCTTCACTCTGCCCTTATCAATCATAATTTGAATTCCTTCCTTCCATTTGTCTGCCTTTTCACCTTTGTAATCCTCAAACCTGCTGTCGTCGGGATGGCATCCTGAGCATTTCTCCTTGAAAAGCTCCTCACCACTTTTCTCTACCTGCTGGGAACAGGCTGCAAGAACCACTGCAGCCACCAAAAACACGAGTGATACCCACCTCATAATTAATTCGTCACATTCTTTGTTGATAAATCTTACCAGGAAATTTTTAAAATTAATCTAACCACAAAAGATTTATTTACTTGGACGTACAACAATCTTTGGGGTGCCGGTGCATCGGTACCAGCTATCCCGCCGTCACCGCTGTAAATTGTTTTTATCGGCACCCCCATTATTCAATCAGTACCGCGTTAACAACACCTTCTTGGCTGGGTCTGTTGGTCACTTTTGCCTTCCCTATGCTCGTTGCGATTATTGCTCCCTTTGTTATTACATTTCTCCTTGCATAGTGGACATGGGCGGGATTCTCAACAACACTCACGATTTCAACCCTCACAACCTTGCCCTGCCTGGGGTCGTAAACATTGGCGTACTTCTCAGCAAAGAG
>DAINRD010000073.1:0-7503 GCA_036742095.1 Archaeoglobus sp.
GTGGCAACAAATCATCCGAGCATAGGTTTCAGCAAAATCGTGGGAATGGGTAATAAAATTGACGTTCTGGATTTCCTGCTTAAGGATAAGCAGACAAAGGTTGTTGGAATCTACATGGAAGGCGTGAAGAACGGCAGAGCGTTCTTTGATTTGGCCAGCAAGGCAGAAAAGCCGGTGGTTGTCTTCAAGAGTGGAAGAACCGAATACGGCAAGAAAGCGGCCATGAGCCACACAGCCTCAATTTGCGGCGATGATGATGTGTTTGATGCCGTTTGCAAGCAATCAAACCTCGTCAGGGTTTACAGCTTTGACGAACTCTTTGACGTAACTAAAGCCTTCGCCCTCCAGCCCCTTCCCAGGGGCGAGAGGGTTGCGATAATTCACTACACCGGTTCGGGTTGCGTTCAGGGTTCGGATGCTGCCTACTTTGCTGGTTTAAAGCTGGCAGAATTCTCCGACGAGACGGTTGAGAGAATTCTTGAGGTGACTCCAGAATGGCACAATGTCAATAATCCAGTGGACATTTGGCCTATGGTAGAGTATTTTGGCCCCTTCAAGGCTTACGAAACTGCAATAGAAGCTATACTGGAAGATGACGGTGTGGACTCGCTTGTGGTTTGCGTATGGGCGAGCAGATTGATAAACGCCAATTTCCAGCCTGACTACAAAAGTCTCATGAAGTATGGTAAACCAGTGTACTTCTGTGCAGAAGGGCCGAGAGACGTTGTCTTCGACCTCAAAAATGCCTTTGAACTGAACGGGCTCCCAGTTTACTCCAACGTTATAAACGCAATAAATGTTCTGGGTAAGGTGACAGAATACTCAAGAAAACGAATAGAAAAGCTTCAGTAATACCTTTTTCTAATCAATCCTGTCATCTCAAAGATATCTCTCTTTGTGAGGTTTTCTGAGCCTGCTGCCACGTATTCCTTAATTGAAATGTACTTCTTAACCTCCATCATACCACTCCTAACAACCTGAAAGTATTTATTTTTTGTCCTTTTATATACAATTACTGTAATTGTAATTATTGAATGATAATGAGATTAGATTTTAACTTGTTGACACTTTGCACGGAAAATTTAAAAATGCTATATCTGTACTGAAGTGCGAAAGCTCTGCCAAGAATGCCAATGAATAAAGAATGTGTCCAAAGACTCTTCCATTCTTAGAGTAACAGAGCCATTCCCACTGATTTTATATAGGTAATAACGAGCCTACGATCATCAGCCTGTTTGTTGAGCGGACCCGGCGGGATTCGAACCCGCGACCTTGGGCTTAGGAGGCCCACGCCCTGTCCTGCTAGGCTACGGGTCCTCAGCTTAAGGCCGTGAGTTGGTATTATAAATCTTGCTCTCATTAAAAAGCTCCCGCAAAAAAGCCCATAAGTCCAAAGAGCATTGCGAGAAGTGTAGTTTTTCTGTGTCTTGGGATGACCTCTTTACCATAATTCCTCAAGAGGCTGGCTGCAACATATACCAGCATCAAATCGGTCAGCAAAACTGGAAGGGCGTATTTGATATCGAGAAAGTACTCTTCAAGATAAAATAATGGGATAGGGCTTATTGAGACGGCTGCGAGATAAAAGACGGCCGAAACCACCGCTGCCTTTTTCTCTCCCATAATTCTGGCAACACTTTTTACGTTTCTCAGAGCGTCCCCCTCTACATCCTCGATGCCCTTCATAACTTCCCTGCCAACTCCTGAGAGGAAGGCCATTGAGGATAGCAGCGCTGAGGCTGATGTAATCCATCCAGACGAAATTATGCTTCCGAAGAGGAAGGGTGCAGCCATGGTGAAGGCAATGTAAACGTTTCCCGCGAAACCAAACTCCTTCAATCTGTAATTGTAAAAAACCGCTGCAATTGTGACGAGAAGTGCAAAGATAAAGGCTGTGGGTGAAATTAGGTATGCAGCAACCAATCCGGGAGGCATGGCAGCGATGCCAAGCTTCAGTGCCGTATTCCTGCTCAGGTCTCCCCTGACAAGCGGCCTGTCCATTCTGTTGTTGGCCAAATCCACCTCATAATCGTAGTAGTCGTTCAGGGCAAAGGTGGATGCCTGAAGAAAAATTGCAGTGAGGTAGCCAAAAAGGAGCTTCCAGAAGTCGGAAAAGTGTGGATCAGTGACAAAAACTCCTATTATAACTCCAAAACCGTACATCAGTCCATGCTCAAGCCTGAAAAGTTCCCAAAGAGCCTTAAGGTATTGTCTGGAGGTAGGCATCGATACCCTTTTCGTAAATTACGTTTCCAACTATAATCGTGTCGGCAAACTTAAGCATCTCAATTGCCTTCGCTCTGCTGTCAATTCCTCCTCCGTAGAAGAGCCTCGCCTCCTCGAGAGCCCTCTTTACCTCCGCAACAACCAGCGGGTCTCCGTAGGTGCCGCTGTACTCGATGTATATTATCGGCAGCCTGAACATTTTCTCCCCTACAACAGCGTAACTTGCCGCCAGCTCCTTGCTTATATCACATTTTGCCTTCGTAACCCTTGCAACTGCTGAATCAGGGTTCAGGACGATGTAGCCCTCAAGCTGCACAAAGCCCGAATCAAACATTTCCCTGAACCTGTCAATTCTGGTGTAATACGTGCTGATCCATTCTGCGTGCTTTCCGGTAATCCAGTCCCCCTCAGCCGAGTTGAGGACGGTGGGGATAAAGAGGTAATCTGCCTCATAAACGACATTGGAAGGGTCAGACGGCTCTACAACTACGGGAAGCCCCAACTCCGAAACCGCATTAATCAAAGCTTTGGTCTTCTCGTAGGTAACGTTCTGGGTTCCTGAAATCATCACTGCATCTGTGCCACTTTCAGCTACTGCCTTAATGATTTCGTCGGTGTTTTCTCTGTCAGGGTCGAGTTTGGTTATGTGTCTCCATTTTTTCCAGCGCATTGGAAAATCACTCCGCTGCCAAATTATAAATTTTTAGGTTCAAAACCTCAATCGCGGGTCCTTCTTTGCGGCATCCCTAACGCAGAAATATTCCTTACCTATCTTTCTAAGATACTTGCATTTTTTCCCGGTATATCCTATAATGCAGAGTTCGCAATCCTCTTTATAAACTCTCTTGAATCCAAGCTTTTCAGCCATTATTCTAATGTCCATCACTAATATGTTTACCTTCTCCTTAAAACAGTTGCGAGAAAATCCTCAATTTCACCCTTTGGAGGGAAGTTTCTCGCTCCCACCCTCTCCACATTGTAGGCACCGCAGAAATTTCCTATTTTCAGACACACTTCAATGGGCATTTCCTGAATAAAACCGTAGATAAAACCAGCTGCAAAAGCGTCTCCCGCTCCTGTGGTGTCAACAACCCTTGCAGGAAAAGCTTCTGCCTGGAAACTTCCCTCCCTTGTATAGCAGAGACTCCCCAGCTTTCCCTGAGTGACAATGAGGTAATCCACAAAGTTGAGCAAATCCTTAACGTCCACTTTCAGGCTTTTGAACTCATCGGAGGACATTATCAACATGTTTGTGTGTAAAAGAATGTCTTTGAGTCTTTCAAATCCCAGTTTAACGTATGGAAATCCGGGATTGAGGATTACGAACCCTTCGAAGTTCCTCGCAACTTCCAGCTGAACTTCAAAACTTCTCTCTGAAGGGAAAGGGTCGAGGTAAAGGTACTCACTTCTCTCAACCCCAACAAAAGGCTTTCCTGCAGCATTGGGCTCTACGAAGAAGGTTCTTTCACCCTCTCTGTCAACGAAAACGTGAACCTTTCCGGTTTTCTCATCCGTAATCTCGGTCTTAACCTCTGCTGCAGTTCTTCCAACAAAAAATTCTGCATCCTCATCTCTTCCGAGAGTTGTGAAAAGCTTTGCATCAACACCCAGCAACGCGAGGTTGTGTGCAACGTTGGCGCCTGCCCCTCCGGGGGATTTTTCAGTTTTTTCGACAATGGCATGTCCTCCTCTCTCAGGGTAGTCTCCGATGAGGTAAATGTAATCCACAAGAGCGGGAGCATGCACTGCAAGCATAACAAAAGACTGCCAGAGAGTTAAAAAGGTTTTCAAATAAAATAAAAAAAGAAATTATTCGGAATAGCCAGCCTTCTTCAGATACTCCTTCGCCAGCTCGATGTTGCCGTCTCCGTACATGTCTTTGAAGACGTCCTCGTGACTCCACATTCCTATGGGCACGAGAGAGTAGAGCGGCTCAACTGTGCCCCTGTACACTCTCTGAGCAATATCCTCTCTGTCAATGGCAGCGGCGATGGCCTTTCTGACGTAGACATTCTTGGTTGGATAGTCTGTCTTCTAATTGGCATTGAGGACCAGGTACCTGATGAAACCACCCGGAGCCTCGATAACCTGCAGACCCACCTTCGCCTTCAGAGATTCGATGTCGATTGGTGTGAGCGTTCTCCATGCGATGTCGACCTCTCCCTTCTCGATGGCAAGTCTCAGGGTTGTGGCGTCCTTGTAGAACTTCACAACAATTCTCTTCGTCATTGGCTGCTCACCGAAGAAGTTCTCATTTGCCTCAAGAATGAGCTCCTGGTCTCTCTTCCACTCCACTATCTTGTAGGGCCCAACTCCTCCAGCAGTCTGGTCTGGGTCGATTTCCCCAGCCTTGTAGGCTGGGTGGACGGGGAAGTACGGCAGGGTTGCGAGGAGTGATATGAAGTATGCTGTTGGCTTCTCGAGTGTGAACTTCACCGTGTAGTCGTCAACTGCCTCCACATCCTTAACGAAGTCGGTGACGGGCCATGAGGGGTCGCCCTGAATGGTCATGACTCTCTTGATGCTTCTCACAACATCCTGAGCCTTGCATGGGGTGCCATCAGCAAACTTCAGGTCCTGCCTGAGGTGGAAGGTGTAAACGAGCCCGTCATCGCTCACTTCCCAGCTCTCCGCAAGGTATGGCTCAAGCTCGGTTGTGCCGGGCTTGTACCTCACCAGCCCACCCATTACGTTGTTCATAATCTCCCATGTGTAGAAGTCGTAGGCGTTTGCCGTGTCAAGTTCGGTAATCTTGTCGGTCACACCGATGGTGATGGTATCCTTCTGTTCTTCGGAGTAAATCAGATAGTACCTGAAAATCTTCGTCGGGTCGAGGCGATTCCCTTAATGTTCTCCTTAGCAACAATTGTCAGCTTGCCCTGGATGAGCGGAATTACTGGCGCATCTTCGGCAAGCTTCTGCTGTATCTGCTTGTAAAGATTCTCACTTTCCTCCATTGAATCTGCAGTTGATGCCTTCTCAAGCAACTCGTCCATTTCTGGGTCGCTGTAGGGATAACCAAGCCAGCTGTTGGCAGTGCTTTTCAGGAATGGGGTGGTGTAATCATCAGGGTCAAGGTAGTCCGGATACCATCCAAACAGCGAGGCCATCATCGCTCCCTTTCTGGAATAATCGGTGTACGTTGACCACTCAGCACTCTTCAGCTCAACCTCAATCATTCCCGTTGCCTCAGGCTGCTCCTTCAGAACCTGCGCCAAATCCTTCTCCGTGTCACCGTAGTGTGTTGGAGTCACCAGAGCTCAATCTTCAGCTTCTTTGCCTCCTCCTTTTTCGGTTGCTCCGCCGGTTGGGCGCATCCCAGTAGCAGCAATGCAGCAACCAAAACAGCCAGTACATATAGTCTCTTCATATCACGATGGTCATGTTACTGTATAAAATATTGTCTTGCCTTTAATTGGCAAAACCAATTGCGTTTCCATCCTTCTCATTCTTAATTTCCACTCTTTTTAATTGTAGAGAATTATACACATCCTCGATTGTGGCGAGATGCTACCAATCAAACGTTTTTCAGGTCATTTTCAGGTGTTAATAGTTATTAAGTGTGAGAGGCCTGGTAGCTTTCCAAAAGGAGACTGGAAAACTTATTTATACTTCTTTTGGTTTAATTATTTTTGATGCTTCAAAGAATTAGCTCTGGAGTCTTCGGTCTTGATGAAATTCTCGGTGGTGGGTTCGTCAAAAATACTGTAAATGCTGTTGTCGGAGGTCCAGGATGCGGTAAGACGATATTCTGCATGAATTACTTGCTTGAGGGCTTGGAGAATGGAGAAAAATGCATGTATGCTTCACCTGACCTTGAGGTCGAGGACTTCCTGAGGATGGCCGAGTCCATGCACTGGGACCTTTCAAAATACGTGGAAAACGAGCAGCTCAGCATTGTTAAAGTTATTGCGGAGGATACAGCTTCTCTTTTAAACATGGCCTTTGAGTATGACAGGGTGGTGGTCGACTCCTTCTCCCCCCTGGTTGTTGACGTTGAAACTGGAGGGAGGAAAGAGATCAGCTGGTTGCTCAGAAATTTGAGGTCAAAAGGGACCGCTCTTGTAACTGTTGAAGAACCCGTAAAACAGAACGCTGATTTAATCATTCTTCTTGCGGACAGCGTAATCAACCTCAGGTACACGGGTTATGGAGGGCCGTTCAGCAGAATGCTGAGAGTCTTGAAACACAGACTTTCGTGGCACGGTGAAGGTGTTTACCCCTTCTACATCGTTGAAGGGGTCGGGATTGTTATTGATGAGAGGAGGGGAGAAGGGTTCAAGGTTGGCGACCTTAAACTGCCAGAAAGAGCAATGGAGAGAATTTCAGAACTCTGCAGAAAGGGCTCCCTCACAATGGAGGATATCGTGAAGATAAAGCGGAGGATCGTATGATTGAGAAGTTGAGGGAGTTCTTGGAACCATTTGAATCTGACGAGAGCATTCTCTTTGCGGCAGTGTACACAGTCGACGGTACACCCCTTATTGTGCACCTCAAGCATAGAGACTACGTTTCAGTGCTTGAGTGGGCTGAGAGGCAGATAGACGTTGTTTCAAGGCTCATTCTTGAGGAAAGATTGGAAAGTGCTGAGTTCAGGTTTGGAGGTGAAGGCATTCTTTTCAGCCCCATTTCTCAATCCCTAATAATGGTGGTGGGCACTTCTGATGAAGCATCGCTCTACAAACTCAGGATCGACACCCGGGCACTGAGGAAGATGCTATGATTGAATACCTTCACAGCCTGAAGAATGACCCGAAAAGGGTGATTGAAGAGGTATGGGAGGGAATTAAAAGACTGGGCTTTGAGCCAACTCTTGCAATCTTTTTTCTAACTCCACCACTGCAAAAGAACTGCGAGCGCTTCAATCTTGAGGGGATTGATACCCTTACAGTTCCCGTTGAAGGCTATCTGACTCCTGAAGCTGTCTGGACGAGAGGTTGCCTTTGCATGCTTGCAGACGTTGAGCATTCGGTTCAAACCTTTAAGGGCAACGCCAGTGAGGTGGTGGAGCAGTTGAGGAGGGCAAGGAAAGGGAAGTTCAATCTGCTTGTTTACCCTCTGCTTTACGTGGGGGGAAGGCTTGACTTTCTGAGAAAGTATTTCAGCCTGAAAAGGACGTCGGATTTGGATAAAGCAAACCAGGTATTTGAGGAAATAATTTACCCAATGAACTCCATGCTAAGGCCTTTCAGAGATGAGGGAAAGAAGGCTGTGTCGCTGAACATTTACCCTGTGAAGCTCAAGCCGGGAGAGCCGCAGATAACTCTTAACGGGGAA
>DAINRD010000074.1:0-4142 GCA_036742095.1 Archaeoglobus sp.
AAGGTCCCCGCAGAGGTTAAGGAAAAGAAAAAGGAAGGAGCCATTGGTAAGATGCTCAGAATATTCAGGAGAAGGTGATATGAAATGAATGGTGCTCTTGAGTTGCTGCTTGTGGTTTTGTTACTCGTAAGTATTGGTCTCAATCTGGTGCTCCTAAAAAAAGTTAGACAGTTAAACAAAGAATTAAGAGAGGTAGGAGCGAGGGTGAGTGTTACGAAAGATGAGCTCTCTGCGATTAGAGCGAGGCTTGAGAGGATGAAGGGAGAACTTTAGTCGAGAAGTTCGAGAATTTTCTCACACATTTTTATGTTCATCAGGTAGTCGTCGAGGGCTGAAAGGAGGGTGCCTACTTTTTCGACATTTATCTCAATGAAAATCTTGTTTTCAGCGTAACAGTTACACCACTCAGGGTCGTCGGGCCTGAGTGACAGGACAACAGCCTCAGCATCCTTCGAGTCCAGTTCTAAGCGAGCATGGCACAGCAAAGCCTGTCAACCTCCTTCAGGAATTCATCAACCTTTTCTGCTGAAATGTTGGCACCCGCAGCAACCCTGTGCCCTCCTCCCCTGCCTCCAACCCTTTCTGCAGCGAGCCTCATAACCTCAGCCAGGTCAACTCTCTCCGCAATACTCTTGTTGGTTCTCGCCGAAACCTTGGCGTGTTCGTTCTTGATACTTATAACGATGAGCGGTTTGTCCGTTAAAATATAGCGGGAGAGGATTGTGGCTATTGGGCTGGCAGAAGGGCCATCGTTCATAACAAGGTACCTGATGCAAAAACCCTCCCTGACCTCTTGTCTCCTCTTTCGCAGTTCTTCCAGTATTTGCCTGACGTATTCATGATTTATTCTCAAAGCTCTGTTTAAAGCTTCAACATCACCGAGGAGCATTGAAAGTGCTGTGCTCATGGCACCAATCCTTCCGCAGGAGTTCACAACATCCACAGCCATTGCGGCGTTTTTTATCAGCAGATTTTTGAGAACAAGCCTTTTGCCAATTATCTGGTCGAAGATTCCTGTGTAAGCCTTCTGCCTCAGCAATCTAAGGGTGATGGCATCAGCCAGCCTCCTGGTCTCGTCATCACTGAGCTCTTCAAACTCCCTTTCCCCATCAAGAGAGGCTTTTTCAAGCAGCTCCTCCATTTCCTCCTCTCTGCCGTAAAAATCAAGATAAGGTTCGAGGCTGTAGAGTAAAGCCTCCCTCAGCTTCCCCGAAGGAAGGTTCAATCCAGTTTTCTCCTCCACCACACCTGCTTCAATCCCGCTCCTCAGTATTTCCGCATTTCCCCCTTCAAACTTCTGCTTGTCTCCAAGGAGGCCAATCAATGCGATTGAGGCAAGGTCCTTGTTTCTTCCGAGCTCATTGGCAAAAAAGTAGCAGACACCGCTGGCTGAGAGCTCAAAAGTTCCGTCCATTCCAACAAGGTGCGGATTAACATGGGCCAAAGCCTTTTTCGGAACAATTTCCCCATTGGGAACGTGGTGGTCAAGTATAACGACGTCCGTATCCACTTCTGACATCAGGTCAGCGTAACCACTCCCCATATCGGCAAAGAGCAGCAATTCTCCCTTCTCGTAGTCAAAGGGCTCGTTCAAGCCCTTTAAAAAAGAAATCTGAAAGGATTTTCCAGCCCTCAAGAGGGCTTTCGCCAGTATTGCCCCAGCTGAAATTCCATCTGCGTCATAGTGGGTGTAAATCCTTACGAAGTCATGTTTTGCAACAAGTTCTGCAGCTCTCTTTGCTCTCCCTCTAAGAAGACTGATTGCCGAGCCCGAACTCATCGTGAACAACCCTTACTGCATCCACACCTTCACTGCCATCAACGACGAAGGAGACGTTAAACTCAGAACAGCTCTGGCTGATCATTATGACGTTAATCTTGTTTCTTCCAAGGGCTGAGAAAATCTTCCCGGCCACTCCTGGTGTCCCTGCCATTCCTGAACCCACTGCACTCACAACTGCAACGTCCTGCATTTTTTCGACATTGATAACTCCATTTTCAAGGCTCTTCAGGGAGTTGTAAGCCTTTTCGAGATCCTTAGTGTCAACTACGATGGAGAGATTGAGTTCTGAGGAACTCTGAGCCACCATTATGACGTTCACCTTCTCCTCTGCCAGCCTGCCGAAGACTTCCGACATTATCTCTGCAAAGTCAAATCCAGCACCGCTCACATTGACAATCCCGGCCTGTGGGATAAGGCTGAGGGCCTTTACGATGTCTGTAGCCTCCTTTGTTGTTGAACCAATCACAGTGCCAGGAGAGTCGGGATTGAAGGTGTTTTTAATCCTCACGGGGATGTTTTTCCTCATTACTGGTTCAAGGGCCCTCGGGTGGAGAATTTTCGCTCCAAAGTGGGAAAGTTCCATGGCCTCCTGATAGGAGATTTCGGGTATTACCCTTGCATTGGGTACATATTTGGGGTCGCAGGTCATAATTCCGTCAACTTCTTTCCAGAGCCAGACTTCGTCGGCTTCGAGAGCTGCTGCGAGAATTGTGGCTGTGAAGTCACTCCCACCTCTGCCGAGGGTGGTTATGCTACCATCATCTGTGGCGCCTATGAAACCAGTTACCACAGGAATCGTTTTCTTTATGGAAAGTAGCGGCTCAATTCTGTTTTTTATTGTTGTGTACACTCCAGGAAGAGGCTTGGCCCTTCCGAAGTTTCTGTCTGTTATGATGCCCGCATCCCCTCCAGTCAGAGCCACTGAGTCGACCCCAAGGGAGAGCAACGTTGCAGAAAAAATTGGGGCGAGCAATCTTTCTCCGAAGGAAACTATGTAATCCTCACTTCTCCTTGTCAGTTCTCCGAGGTAGCTTATCCCCAGCAAAACCTTCTCAAGCTCGTCCAGCAGTCTTTCGGTGGTTGATATGACCTTGTTCTTGATTTCCTCGTTTCTTACTGCGTACTCAATTGCTTCATAGTGCTTCTTCATCATCTCTGCGATGAACATCTTTATGTATCCTGCAGAGGGTTCCGAGCAGCACCTGCTGGCGGCTTTAAGCAGTGCGTCTGTGACACCCGACATTGCAGATACGACAACAACCACCTCATTACCCTCTGAGAACTTCTTTACGAGATTAGCGCAATGCAGAATGTTCTTACCGTCCTTAACACTTACTCCTCCAAATTTCATTACGATTCTCATCCTTAAAACCGATTTTGACAGGAAATATAAATCTTGCTGAGCTATTTGGGACTCCAGAATTTGTAGAAGAGTTTTTTACATTTTTCATAATCAAGTTTGTTCACAAACCTGACGAGCTTCTGCTCGTGGACGAAGTGCGGGAAGTCGCCCTCAAAATCGGGAACCATCTCCCTCTTTTCCAGCAGGGTTATAAAAATTAGGTTTCTGGCAGCAAGCAGTCTAAAGTCCTCTTCCTCTCCTTTAATGAATGCTCTGAGCAATCTACTGCCCGGAATCTCCAGATACTCAGTTCCGAGAGTTCTGGCAATTATTTCAGGAATCCTTACGTGTTCAGCATTAAGCAACTCTGCAAGCAGAAAGTGGTCCATTCCTGCCTCAACAATAGCATTGTCAAATTCCTCAAGGGCCTTTGCCCTCATTTCGTCTCTCATCTTAAGCCTTTCTGCATCTGCCTCTGAAAACTTCAGGGTCTTCTCTATAATCTCCTCAAAATCTGCCTTCAGGAAGGACTCTGTGAAGTCGACGTAGTGCATGTTTACCCTTCTCTCCATCTCCTTTACCCTACTGTCACCTTCGTTGAAGTTTCTGAGCCTCTCAACTTCTTCGAGGTAGGGCTCAACCTGGAAAATCTGCTTTCTCCTCATCCCTCTGAGCATATCCATGAGTTTTTCCGTGTAAAGGGGGTAGGAAGTGTGTATTTTTCTTGCGTATGCCTGGGGGGCGAGCTTGCCTTCAAGAACGTCGTAGAAAAGGTCATTTTTAGGCTCTTCAAGAACGATGATATCAAATTTCTCGAATTCTTTTTTAATAAAAGGGATATTCTCAACTCTTGGAGAGTTGAAGACAATTTTCATGCTTTGAGGTCTTCTGCCACGATTTCCGCTATCTTCTTCCCGCTCATCAGCATACCGCCAAAGATTGGCCCCATTCTTGGCAAGGAATGAACGGCAGCAACAGCCATCCCTGCAGCGTAGAGCCCCTTAACAACCTTCCCAG
>DAINRD010000074.1:4152-7468 GCA_036742095.1 Archaeoglobus sp.
GTTTTCAACTATCTCCTTCTCTGCGATTTCAGAGTAAGCAGACCTCTCTCCCGGAACCGAAATTTCGAGGGGTATCTTTCTTGTCGCAACTGAAATGACCTCCGCATCATGGCCGGTGGCGTCAACAACCGCTCGACTCCACAGGAAGAGCGGGTCGACGTGCAAACCTGAAATCTCAACTGCACTCCACTGTATGCAAACACCACAAACTCTCAGCGGGTCTTCTCTGAAAATAACGTCCTCAACGGAAACCCCGTGAAGGATTTTTGCCCCTGCATCAATGGCCTTTGCAGCGAGCTTGGCCATTGTTTCAGCAGCATCAGCAACGAGAAAGTTCCTGTGTTCTTTATACCTAATTCCAAAGTCGTCAAGAATGTCCTTAGCCTCCCCCTCGACCACAATTTTGTGGAAAAGCATTCCTCCACCGCCAATGCCTCCGCCAAAGCTCAGCCTTCTTTCAAGGACAAGTGTTTTCAATCCTTTATCGGCCAGATATTTCGCAGCTGTTAACCCTGAAGGACCGGCTCCAACCACTATAACGTCAGTTTCAGCAAACTCCACCCATTCTTCCGATGCTGTTTCAATAATCGCCCTTGTGATTTCGGCCTCCATGTCACCAATAAATCAACTGAGGTTTAAAACTTTCTCCTCCAAAATCTTTTAATCCATAAAAATTAATCCTAAACATGGAGAGAGTTGAGGTGGAGGTTGATGGTCTGAAAATTTCCCTTTTGAAACATGGGGATAGAAATGTGCTTTATATCCACGGTTCTGCGTGTGACGCAACTCTCTGGGAGAAGCAGCTCGAAGAAATAGGAGGTTACGCCATAGACCTTCCCAACCACGGTAAAAGCGGTAAGGCAGAGATACGAAGTGTTGACGATTACGCCTACTTCGCCGCAAAAGCCGTGAAAAAGCTCATGGGCAGTGCTGTTGTTGTGGGTCACAGCTTGGGCGGAGCGGTGGCTCAGAAGATGTATCTCAATCATCCAGAGGTTGTTAAAGCCCTCGTTCTTGTTGGAACAGGAGCAAGGCTTAGAGTTCTACCTGATTTTCTTAAGGGATTGAAGGAGAAGCCTGCAGAAACAGCTGCGATGGTTTCCAAATATGCTTTTGCAGATGAAAAACTTGCTGAAGAGTTTTCGAAGGTTTTTGCGGAAAGGGCAAAAATCCTTCTGCTCGACCTCTCACTCTGCGACAAGTTCGACCTTCTTGAGGCCTACAGGAATGGAGAAATAATGGTCGAGGTGCCAGCTCTGCTCATTGTGGGGGAGAAGGATGCTCTGACGCCCGTGAAGTATTCGGAGTTCTTCGAGAAGCACATACCCTTGGCGGAGATGGTGGTAATTCCCGATTCAGGACACATGGTGATGCTGGAAAAAGTTAAAGAGTTTAACAGTGCTCTAAAGGGGTTTATTGAGCGTCTTTAACGATTTGAAGCACATCTTTGAAGGCTGGATGCTCTGCGGACTCAAGAAGCTGGTAGGTTATGCTCTCCCACGTGGTCAGCTTTATTCCCTCTGTAGCGAGCCTCATCAGCGCAATTTTCCTGTCCTCCGCTCTCCTCGAACCTGTGCAGTCAGCGACGACATAAACGTCATAGCCGGCCTTTTTCATGTCTATTGCCGTCTGCAGAACACAGATGTGGGTTTCTATACCCGTCAGAATAATTTTTTCAGGCTTCATTTCCTCTACCAGTTTTCTGAACTTTTCATCCCTGTAGCAGCTGAACGAAGACTTTACTATTGGCTTTTCAGCAAAGCTGGCGAGCTCTTCAACCGTTTTACCGAGCTTAATCTGCTCAGTAAAGATGACCGGCTGATTCATTGCGACTATCGCTCTAACGAGTTTCACTGTTCTTCTCAGCACTTCTTCAATGCCCTCAATGTGTGGAGCAAGCTTTTCCTGCATATCAATCACAACCAGAGCCATAGGTTTATAATCCCATTAATCCTTTATTAGCTTATGGATTGGTTCTACGAGTATTACAACGGATGCGGACTGGCAATTAAAGTAAGAAAAAAACTTTACGAGGCTGAGGGAGTACAGAAAGTGGATATTTACGAGACGGAATCGCTCGGGAAGATGCTTGTTATTGATGGGAAAATTCAGCTAACGGAGTTGGATGAGCCAATCTATCATGAAATGCTTGTCCACGTGCCTGTACTTTCTCACAAAAATCCGAGAAAGGTTTTGGTTATTGGTGGGGGGGACGGTGGGGCTTTGAGAGAGGTTTTGAAGCATGATGTTGAAAAGGCAGTTCTGGTTGACATTGACAGTAACGTTATTGAGCTTTCCAAGAAGTTTTTGAGGATAGATAATGGAGCCTTTGAGGATGAGAGGGTTGAGGTCGTCATAAGGGATGGAAAGGAGTTTCTCAAAGATTGCGAGAGGTTTGATGTTATTATCGTGGACAGCACTGACCCAGTGGGGGTGAGCAACACGCTTTTTGACAGAGAGTTCTTCGAGCTCGCAAGGCATAAGTGCGACGTCATCTCCGTGCAATCTCAGTCTCCTCTGATTCAGAAGGAATATTTCAGAACTCTGCTTATCAACTCTGCTCCCTTTGAAAGGAGGGAGGTTTACCTTTCGTGTGTTCCCAGTTATCCTCTCGCCCTCTGGAGCTTCATAATCGGGGGAGAGTATGATTTCAGCAACCTCGAACGAAGATTTGAAAAAATAAAGGGCAGGACAATCCATTACAATCCAGAGGTTCACAGGGCAGCCTTCGCTTTACCTGAGTGGCTGAAAAGGGAGGTGAGATATGTATCTGACCAAGGAAGAGGAGAGGTTGCTTGAGAGCGACAACGAAACAATAAGGAAGTGTATGGAGATTCTTGTGGCAGAGGGGGAAGCGAATGAAGCTGAGAGGTTAATAGAGGTGAAATCCGCCCACATATCTGGAGTCAGCTACGACAATATTGGTGATGCCGGCCTTGAATGGCTCGAAAGCCTTGATGCCGAGCTGAAAATTCCAGCCACGCTTAACCCTGCGGGCATGGACGTGGAGAGATGGAGGGAGATGGGCATAGATGAAGAGTTTTACGAGAAGCAGATGCGCGTTTTGAAGGTCTTTGAGAGGCTTGGGGTTAAGATGACCCTCACCTGTACACCCTACTACCTTCTCAGACCAAACTTTGGTGACCACCTGGCGTGGGCTGAGAGCTCGGCCATCGTATACGCAAACTCCATCATAGGGGCGAGGACTGAGAGGGAGAGCGGGCCATCGGCAATAGCTGCTGCCGTCATAGGTAAGATCCCTTACTATGGTGTGCACATTAAGGAGAACAGGGCACCTACTATTCTCGTTAAGCTT
>DAINRD010000075.1:0-2158 GCA_036742095.1 Archaeoglobus sp.
CTGGAGTACAATTCCGACCCTTTTATTCCCGGAGTCACCGCAAACGAAATAGGCGTTTTGAACTTGCTTGACTCCCTTGAAATTGACCCGTGGCAGAGATGGATTGACCTCAGCATGGAGGAGAAAAGGAGAGTGGTCTCCGCAATAGTGGGTCTTGCAATGGACTCTGGAATTCCCTACACCAGCATTTTGAGGATGGTTGGGGAGTGCTACATCCTTCTAAACGAGGAGGAGGGGACGGAGAAGAGAGACGCAATGGAGTTTTCCACCCTCCTCAATGCAACTGCAAGGTATGACGAAGCTGAGGTGGGGGTGAGGGTTTGCCTTGGAGATGAGAATGCGTACAGAAGAGCAAGAACCCTCCTCCAGAACCACAGAAGGAACCTCTCTGAGGGCATCAGATTTGTTGATAAAAACGGAATTGAGGAGCTTCAGAACATTCAATACTTCCACGCCAAGGACAACATTCCTGACACAATTGTCGGAATCGTTGCGGGGATGTGCTTCCACAAGGGCAACAGAGAGAAACCAATAATCGCCTTTGCTGAGAGCGAGAAAGGAATTAAGGTTTCTGCTAGAGCTACTTACAGACTCGTTGAGAAGGGTGTGCACCTTGCAAAGGCCATGCAGAGGGCGGCTGAGGCTGTAGGCGGGATAGGTGGCGGACACAGCGTTGCTGCAGGAGCAACGATTCCGGAGGGTAAAGAGGAGGAATTCCTGAGAGTGCTGGACAGGATAATTGGTGAACAACTTGGAACACGATAACCTATTAAATCCTGAGGTAAAGTTTTTTTATGGAAGTGCTGCCTGAAAACGTCAGGGGAGCGATGTGTTACATCTTAGGATTCGTGACTGGGGTTATTTTCCTCCTAATCGACAAAAGCCCCTTTGTTAGGTTCCACGCAGTTCAGTCCATCCTCACTTTCTCAACAATAGCAGCCATGGTGATTATTCTTCCAGTTTTACCGGGTGGGTTCATCCTTTCGAGAGCAGTAATGGCATTCAGCATAATTCTCTGGGCATTCTGCATTGTCAAGGCCAGCAAGGGTGAAATCTTCAAACTGCCCTTTTTTGGTGATATAGCGGAGGAGCAGCTTAGCTTCCAGAATGTTTAGCCTTATCAAAGACTATTTGTCACCCCTTACCTGAAAATCTAAGGGCTTATACGCTGCAACTTACAAATTTGAATCAAAAAGTATTTCTACCCCTTTCTACACTATATATGATTGGTGATTCAATGAGGCGGTTTAACTGGCGCAAGTTTAGAAGAAAGGGCATGAGAAAGCTTTTCAGGCAGTAGAGGTTGATGTGAACGGAGAGAAATATTCAGAGGTGCTGGAAAAGCTGGGAATAAACCCGGAAACAGTGGTGATCGTGCGAGACGGGCTTCCAGTGCCGGTTGATGACGTTGCGGAGGGTGGAGAAATCAAAGTTGTCAGAGTAATATCCGGTGGTTAATTTTAAATTTTTATTCTAAATAAATTGTTTGGGCCTGAAATGTAAAGAATAAAACGTTATAAAAGCGTTTTTGGTCAAATACAGCAGAAAAATTTATAAGTGGTTTTGACAACTGACTAAAGGGAGTGATGCCCCATGCACAAAGAAGAAATTGTCCTGTTGCACCTGACCCTCTACCATGTTAAAAAACTTTTCGAAAACGCAGGCATTGCCAACGGCCATTTCAAGAGCTATGACGAATTGGGCGTTCAGCCCGTACACATCCACAAAAGCAAAACAGACCACAAAAAAGCAATTTTGCTCCTTTGCAAAGGCATTTCGGAGGTTTTTAAGGAGCGCAGCCCTGACGAGCTGATTGAGAACGAGAATCTGAGAATTGTAATCGAGTCTATTGTTCCAGAACTGTGCGAGCCATGAGGTAAGCGTCCTCTCCGTCACTGTAGTAGGCAGGGATTAAATCGATGACTTCAAATCCAAATTTTTTGTATAACTCCTGTGCCCCAACGTTTGATACCCTTACTTCCAGCGTTATTTTCTTCTTTCCCCTCGCCTGAAGTTTCTGAATAGCTGCAGAAAGCAGCATCTTTCCTATTCCCATACCCCTGAACTCTTTTCTCACTGCAAAGGCAATGATTTTCCCTGTGACCTCATCAATGTCCATCGTTACGATATATCCCGCAATCTTGGAGCCGATATCTGC
>DAINRD010000075.1:2234-7343 GCA_036742095.1 Archaeoglobus sp.
AAGGAGGTCAGAGCCGTAGGTGATGTAGACGTAAACGTCATAGGCTGGATTGCGTGGAGAGAAAGCTTCCTTGTCAATCTCAAGAATTTCCTTGAAGTCCTTGTTGGAGTAGTCTCTGATTACTACAGTCTGCACAAAACTTAATTGTCTGACATGAGATAAAAAATTATTCATGCTGAGGATTGCAGAGTTCATAGCTAAAAACTACAGCGGAAAGGTTGTGGAGGTGGGAATTGGAAATTTCACCGCTGTGGCGGAGTACTTGGCAAAGAGGGGTTTTGAGGTTGTTGCGACAGATGTTGTAAAGCGGCGAGTGCCCGAAGGTGTTAGGTTCTACATCGACGACGTATCGAGCCCGAAGCTTGACATCTACAGACATTCCTCGCTCATATACTCACTTCGCCCACCACCGGAGCTTTATGGCCACATACTCAGAGTTGCAAAGGAGGTGGGAGCTGACTGTTTAATAAAACCTCTTTATGGCGACTATTACGATTGCAGAATTATCAATTACAAAGGGTTGAGCTTCTATTTGAGGAGGGGAAATGATGTTTAAGGAGATTGAGGTTGAGCTTGACGGGTTTGGAGATATGGCAGACATAACCAAGGAAATTGAGAGCTTTGTTGCTGAGAGCAGAGTTGAGAGTGGCGCTGTGGTTGTTTTCAGTGTCGGAAGCACGGGGGCAATAACAACCATTGAGTACGAACCGGGCCTAAAGAAGGACTTTCCAAGAATTATGGAAAAAATAGCGCCTTACAGTGAAAATTATGAGCACCACAAAACATGGGGAGATGATAATGGTTCAGGACACGTTAAAGCAAGCATTGTGGGGCCATCGGTAGTTATTCCATTCAACAACTCAAAATTGCTTCTTGGCAGATGGCAGCAGGTCGTTGTTATCAATTTTGATACAAGAAAGAGAAAGAGAAGAGTTGTTTTGCAAATTTTGAGGTCATGCTGACGAAACTTTTCCTCATGAAAAAGTTTGAGGACTACTATGCAAAAAACACCCCTGAGCTACCCCGGAACTTCAGGCAGAGGGAGTTTGCCTTTGTCCCTCTTGAGCTGCTACCCGATTTTGTTATGCACAGACACATTTCCTTTAACTCCTACAACGAATTCAGGGCTTATGTGCTTTCGAATGTTCCCGCTCACATCTACTTTTCTTCAGCATACTACGAGAAGCCAGCAGAAGCAAAAATGGAGGACAAGGGGTGGCTTGGGGCAGATTTGATTTTTGACATAGACGCAGACCACCTTCCTGTACAAACAAACTCTTTCGAGAAAGCCCTTGAACTGGCGAAAAAGGAGGTCAAAAAGCTTCTTGGGGTTTTGAGGGCCGACTTCGGGATTAAAGATTTCAAGGTTTATTTCTCCGGAGGGAGGGGCTATCACGTCCATGTGCACGACGAGGATTTCATATCACTCGGAAGTGCCGAGAGGAGAGAGATCGTTGATTATCTCCGCCTGAACTCTCCAAAGATTGTTGAAGGGGATAAGCTTGTGGATTCGAATGCGACGAGGAGAATTCTCAACTATTTGAAAAAGAAGGTTGAGGAGGATGGGAGACTTGCAAAAAAGCTCAAAATTACTCACGCAGACCTGAAAAAAGAGAAACTTAGCAAAAAGGTTCTGAAAGCAATTGAGAAGTTTGATTACTCTGCGCTGATTGTCTGCATCGACGCACCGGTGACTGCAGATGTTAAGAGATTGATAAGACTGCCTGGGAGTTTACACGGAAAAACGGGGCTTAAGGTGGCAGAAGTTGAGGATATAAGCGAATTTGAGCCGTTGAGGGATGCGCTGGCCTTCAGGGACGATGACGTTACAGTGAAAGTAAACAGACGTCTGAATTTGAGAATTGGAGACGTTAATGAAAGAATTTACCCCGGAAGGGTGAAGTTACCGGAATATGCGGCAATTTTCCTGATCTGCAGGGGATTTGCAAGCTATGAGGGGTAAAGGGCTCAGAGCTTTTTAACAGCCGTAATCAGCTTTACATTCATAACACCTCTCGTTGCTGAGATTCTGTCAACGAGTCCCTTTATCTTCTCCATTTTGCCCTTAACGAGGATTAGTTCGAGGCACTGGTTTTCATTGAGGTGAATGTGAGTGCTGGATGTGATGACATCGTGAAAATCATGCTGAAGGTCTATGAGCATGTCGCTCACCCCCCTTACACTGTGGTCATAAACCACAAGCATAACTCCCACCACTTCTCCCCTCTCACTCTCCAGCCATCTGTACTCCGAAATGTAGTTCCTTATCGCGTCTCTTATTGCCTCACTTCTGGAGGAATAACCTCTCGTCGCAATTATTCTGTCGAATTCGTCAAGAAGATTCTTAGGCAGGCTAACACCAATTCTCGTTATTCCTTCTTCCATGCATAACTTCGTGCTGAAAATTATAAAAAAGTATTCCATCCGTTAAACAAAGTTAATCAATCGTAAACTCTGATTATTTCCCCCATTCCCTTGCTCCTGCCCTCCCTGAAGATGAATTTTTGCCCCTCGTAAACATAATGCGGGTGATATTTAAATCTCATCCTGACCATTCCCCTGTCTCCCGATTTCAGATACTCCTTATCAATTTCAAGAAAAGTGACAGTCTCCGAAATGGTTTCTACGTGCATTACGGGTTCGTAACCCTTGCTGATGAGAGTTGGGTGAGTGAAAACGTAAACTTCAGCCTCAAACTCCCAAACAGCTTTTGGTTCCCTCTTGCTTATCACCATACCTCTCCTCAGCTCGTCGTACCTCACGCCCTTCAGTGCGGCCCCTATGATATCCCCAGCCTTTGCCCTGTCAATCCTGTAATGGTGCATCTCTATGCTCTGAACTCTCACCTTCCTGAAACCACCATCCTGAAAGGGGCCTATGTAAACCTCTTCACCCTCAGCAAGCTCCCCGCTCTTAACACTCCCGCTAACAACCGTTCCAACTCCAGTAACCCTGTAAATCTTGTCTATGTACATGAGGAAGTCCTCATCTGCCACGTAGCGTTTTGGTAGGTGCAGCAAGATTTCTTCGAGAACGTCGTAGCCCTCCAGAGTTACGGCTGAGGTTACAATAACCGGAACCAGAAGTTTGTTCCCCCTCATCATTTCAGCAGCTTTTTTGGCATCCTGCTTGGATTTGAGGACTGTTGGTATCCTTCCAACTCTTCGGAGAGTCGTGGAAATTTCCTGCAGAACTTCCTTTAGCCTGTCTTTTTCAACCATATCGGCTTTCGTGACTGCCACGATGACAGGCAGGTCCATCGCGAGAAGTATCCCGAGGTGCTCCTTTGTTGTCCTCATCACACCATCGTTGGCTGCAACCACAAGTAGGCCGTAATCGATTTTCTGTCCCAGCAATCCCCTGATTGTGGTTCTCAGCCAAGGCTCATGGCCCACCGTGTCGACAAAGCTTACCAGCTTGTCGGCTGTTTCCACCACCATAGCCTTCTCAGCCTTGCTGGTTGGGTTTTTCATCCTCATCACTTGTCCGTTCCTGTAGCCAAATACTGCAAAGCTTATTTCAGCACTCAAACCCCTCTCTATCTCGTGCTTGAGGACATCAAGGTAGACCCTTGTCGCTCCGTCTCCATCGTCAGGTTTACCGGTAATAAGGCAGCCAACAAGCGTTGATTTTCCGTGGTCAACGTGTCCAGCAGTCCCAACGAGAATGTGCTCCTTAGCTTTCGCCTTCCTCACTTCAACGATGCCCACATAACCTCCATTCACACTGTATTTCTCAACTGAACTGATTTCAGCCTCAATCTCGTCTGCAAGCTTCCTCAAAACATCGAGGGTTTCAGAGAACTTTCTTTCATCTATTCCTTTAAGCTCTCCACTGTCAGAGACGCCTACAACGTAAAAAGCAACACCTTTTCCCATAATAATCCTGTGGTTCATCTGGCAGGCAAGCTGCCTGAACCTTCCTTCACGTAGGTGGAAAGAGTTTAGAAATTCCTTAAACTCTACGTTTTCCCCCTCTCCCCTCTCCAGAAGTTTGAGGATTTTTTCCACAATTAAATTTCTCCATTGGAGATTTAATTTTTCCGATTTGGGTTCCGGTTCTGGGAAGAAGTTGTCATACCATGTCCATTTCTCGATAAAATCCTCTAAGGTAATCTCCTTGCGAATCGCTCAAATCCTCTGTCGAAGGAATAGATTTCCGTGATCCCCATTTCTCTCATAACCTTAAGAGCTAAACAGTCGTTTGGCTCCAATCCTGTTTCTGCCACGTTTGCGGAGAATTTAAATTCATCGACTTTTTCAGGAAATTATTAACTTCAGATAAATGCACTATCGTTGTTACTACTTGCTCTCCATCCTTTACCCTCGTCAGTGTCTTTCAGCTCCTCCAGTCGGATGGTAGGATTATTCTTCCCTGCTTATCCACTTTTTTAATCTCAACACCGTAGTCCATAGAAATTCTCCATAATTTGGTAGAAATGGTGGAAAAATAGTTTGTGGCGTGAAAAAAAAAAACAATTATAGGAATCAAATGCTGCTTTCGCTAAACTCTCCCAGACCTCAGAGACTCAGCAGGCTCGAAAATCTTCTTTCCATACTGCTTTGCCAGTTCTTCAAGTCTCTTCGCAACTCTTTCCTTACCTAACTCTTCGAGAAGCTCAAAAGGACCTTTTTGACGACCGTAGCCGAGTTTCAATGCAGTATCAATGTCCTCGGGTTTTGCAACTCCCATCTCGACCAGCTTAACTGCCTCGTTAATCTCAACGATGAGAAAATCCTCAACATTAACTCTATCTGTGGCCTTGCTTAAATCAATCTTGGGCCTTCCTGAACTCCAGTCGTACCATCCCCTACCGGTTTTTCTGCCCAGTTTCCCCTCTTCGACCATTTTCCTCACACTTTCAGGAGGTTCATATTCGGGGCTTACTGTTTGAGCGAAGTACCTGGCGCCATTGTAGCTAACATCTATCCCAACGTAATCTGCAAGCTCGAAGGGGCCCATGGGATAGCCAGCTTTTCTGAAAGTTGCATCAACTTCCTCTGGCGTAAGATTTTCAGCCTCAACCACTGCATGAAGCAAAACACCTCTTGGTGCAACAACTCTGTTGGCAATGAACCCCGGCACATCCTTCTCCACTCTCACCGGAAC
>DAINRD010000076.1:0-5847 GCA_036742095.1 Archaeoglobus sp.
TATTGCCCAGGCCGAGCGTTCTCGACCCGTCGGTAACAATGGCAACGAGGTTGCCCTTGTTGGTGTAATCGTAGGCCTTCTCCTCGTCTTCAGCAATTTCATTGCAAACCTCCGCCACTCCAGGCGTGTACCAGATGGAGAAGTCGTCAAGTCCTCTTATCGGGCATTTTGGAAGAATTTCAATTTTCCCTCCATAAAAAGCATGCCATCTCACGGCCTTTCTGTCATTCAATTCAAACACCTCTTCAATCATACGTATTAAGTTTGATTAAGCTATTTAAAGGTTTTTACAGAATACGTATTTGATGTGCAAATTTGTATTTAAATTTATCATGTTAATAGAGAAAAGTGTTATTTAACGGTGGGGAGTACATTGGCTTATGAGAGCGAGCTGGAAGGGGAGCATTTCCTTCGGTCTTGTCAACATTCCGGTAAAGGTATACAAGGCAACCCTGCAAAAGGAAATTAAGTTCAATCTTCTCCACTCCACGGATGGAGGGAGGATAAGATACAGAAAGTTCTGCGAGAAGTGCGGAAATGAAGTTTCAGATGGAGAAATAGTGAAAGGATACGAGATTTCCAAAAATGAATACGTAATACTGACTGACGAGGATTTTGAGAAGATTCCCTTGAAGTCCGCTAAGAGTGTTGAAATCAGGCAGTTTTTCGACCCTTCAGAGCTTGGAATCCTTTACTACAGCGGATATTACTACGTCTCCCCTGACAAAGGGGGTGAGAAGGCATACTATCTGCTTAAAAGGGCGATGGAGGAAACCAACAGCATGGGAATCGGAAAAATGAGTGCAAGGGGAAGGGAGAACCTCGTGGCACTCCGCCCCTACAACGGGGGAATGGTTCTGGCACAGCTTCACTACATCGATGAAGTACGCAGTCCGTTCGAAATTCCTGGCTGGGGCAATCAGGCTGAAATAACTGAAGAGGAACTGGAACTGGCTAAAAAGCTAATTATGGCAATGAAAAAGCCGCTAAAGCTCGAAGAATACAGAGATGAATACAAAGAGGCCCTCATGCAGCTGATTGAGGCAAAGCTATCCGGTAAGGAAATTCTGGTGACGGAGGGGGTTGAGGAGGTTAAATCTCTCGTTGATGCTTTGAAAGCGAGCCTTGAGGCAGTGAAATGAGCTGGTTTGAGCAAAAAATTAAACCAATGCTCGCTGAGAAGTCAGAGCCCTTCAGCAGCGATGATTACATATACGAGATAAAGTGGGATGGAACAAGATGTCTGGCCTTCGTTGATGTGGAAAAGAAGAGGCTGAGACTGCAGAACAGGAGGCTGCTGGACATAACATACCGCTATCCAGAGCTCGGTTTGATTGATGCCGTTGACAGAAACGTCATTCTTGACGGAGAGATTGCTGTCATAAAGGATGGAAAGCCCTCCTTTTCTCTCCTACAGAAGAGGGAGCACGTTGACAGCAGATTCAAGATAGAAGTGCTGAGCAAAACCATTCCCGCAGTTTACATAGTCTTTGAC
The DNA here is from genome assembly GCA_036742095.1 of Archaeoglobus sp. Lineage (GTDB taxonomy): Archaea > Halobacteriota > Archaeoglobi > Archaeoglobales > Archaeoglobaceae > Archaeoglobus. Next base: position 1,496 of record DAINRD010000076.1, read on the forward strand.
ATCCTTTACTGCGATGGATGGGTTGTTGACCAGAAGCTCATGGAGAGGAAAAAGATCCTTTCTGAAGCTTTCAAAGGAGGCAGGAGGGTTACGGTGTCAGAATGGGTTGATGGGAGGGGGGAGGAGTTCTACAGAAAGGTTGTGGAAATGGGTTTGGAGGGGATTGTTGCGAAGAAGAAAGATGGGAGGTATTTGATTGGGAAAAGGAGCAGCCTCTGGAAGAAAATTAAGAAAAGGCACACAATAGACTGCATTGTTGCGGGATGGATAGAGGGGGAGGGCGAGAGGGAAAAGACCTTCGGCTCCCTCATACTGGCAGTTTTCGAGAACGGAAGGCTCAGGCACGTGGGGAACGTTGGAAGTGGCTTCGACCACGAATTTTTAAACTGGTTTTCCCAGAAGCTGAGGGAGATTGAAATCAAAAAACCCCACTTCGAAATTGAAGCTAAAAACGCTCACTGGGTCAGGCTGAAATACGTCTGCGAGGTTGAGTTCCTCGAAATGACCTCCGAAGGTAAGCTGAGAGCACCGGTTTTTATCAGGCTGAGAGACGACAAGAGTGTTGAAGAGTGTGTCATGTGATTTTTACAATTTTCAGGTGAAGCTCATAAAGCCTGTCTGCCAGTTCTTCAAGCATTTCTCTATCCTTCAGCTTTTTCAACCACCTTTTGGGAATTTCATCGCCCCCTGAGCCCCTCATCGCCCCGCATATTGCAGCTATCGAATCCGCATCCCCTCCAGCGTTTGCCGCTTTAAGAAGGGAATGCTCAAAGCTTTCCCCTGAAAAGTAGGCGTAGAAGGCCATTGGCACGACATCGAGAGTTGATATGCTATTTCCGAGCTTCTCAACTGCATAATCAACATCTCTGTCTGATATTTCATAGGCAAACTTGATTTTTTCAGAAAGAAGGTTGTCTATCTGCTCAACTCTCTTTACGACCTCGCTGAGCAGCTCTTCATCGCTGAAATCGAGCAGATTGCAGGCTATGGCAATCGCAACAGCCATCGCACCACCAATTGCCGCTGAGCCGGTGTGGGTAACTCTCGCGGAGATTTCAGCGTATTTTTCAACAAGATTCAGGCTGAAATGGTAAACAAGGCCTATCGGGGCTACCCTCATTGCTGCTCCACATGTATCGCTGAAAACACCTGCCCTGCTCCAGTGCACACCCCTCAGCAGATTTGAGATTGCTCTGGTGGAACTCGGTCCAATCCTCCTGCTACCCGTCTCCAAAAACCATTTTTTGAGCCTTTCGGCGAAATTATCAGGGTCGAAGTAAACAGTTTCTATAATTGACTCTGCCAGAACGAGCATCTGCTCGGTGTCGTCAGTCCACTCCCCCTCCCCCAAATCACCGTATGGAGAGGGGTGGAAATCCCTGATTTCACCGTAAATCTGCTTTATATTTTCTCTCGAAAGGCCTTCTACTGGCATTCCAAGGGCGTCCCCTACAGCCAAGCCGAGAATGCAGTTTCTGAACTTTATATCCATTGTCCTGACTTGCAGAGAAGATTAAATTACTTTACTATGTCCGTAACCACAGAGGGACAGACCCTCTTGACTCCATCCATCGAAGCAATTTTGTTGTGAATCTCTGAAAGCTCCTGCATCGACCTGGCAATTATCTCAGCCATTATGGTATGGTCTCCCGTCGTTAACCAGAGAGTCTTCACACTTTCCAACTTTTTCAGCTCGTCCACAACCTTCCACAGCCTGTCAGGTTCGACATCCACACCAGTAAGTGAGGCGTTCAGCCCAACTTTTTTATAATTTATCACTGCTCTGTATCCAAGGATTTCGCTCTTTCTTTCAAGATTGGAGATTCTTTTTCTTATGGCAGCCTCAGTTACTCCCAGCTTCCTCGCTATCTCAGTCTTCGGGATTCTCGCATTCCCAACCAGCATTTCAATTATTCTCAAATCCTTTTCGTCCACAAATATGTTACAACTTCATACTATTTAGTTCTATTGTTAGACAAAATCTGATATAGATACTTGCTTTCTATTCTCATTTTCGAACATTGAATTTATTTCCTGCTCCAGAAGGTACAGCCTCTGTCTTGTGTAGTTGGAGACGTTGAAGTTCTCCGAAAGGAACTTGGAGAGCTCAAGATACTTCACTATAGAACTGCTGTGAATTGTTAGGGTTAACTTGTTCCCGCACTTAACGCATTTTCCAGTTAGCGGTATTCTCCTGTATTTGGTATTGCACTTCGTGCACCTGAATTCCTGCCTTGAGAAGGCTCTCAGGTTGCCGATTATGTCAGGCAGGAAGTGGACATTTATGACCCTTTCTGCCACATCATGCTCGTCAACTGCCGTTATTATCTTCGCCAGCTCCATCTGCCTGTAAACCTTTTCCTGCATCGTTTTCAGGGACTTATATGCACTTTCCCTAATCCCTGCCGCAATGTTTTCAGTGTCGTGGGTAAACAAGAGCCCGCAAAATCTTATTTCATCCTTAAGTCTGTCCTTAACTTTCTCAATGTAATCCTCCATTTCTTTGGGGCTTGCGTACCTCATGGTTGCCTCGTAGAACTCCAGCGGGTAGCGGTCAACCACATCCATGTTGTGCACTTCCTTGTCAACTTCCCTCGGGTCAACGATTGCCGTGAGAACGAGCGGGGCGTCCATCTGCCCCCCACGCTTGTCCGGAAGGAACTTCCTTGAGAAATTCAGCAGTCCATCGAGCAGTAGCATGAAGCAGTCCTCATCTCCATCGCAGTTTCTTCTTTTTGCAGCATGGAAGTAGGGGTGAGCGTAGCCAGCAAGAACATCAGAGAAACCAATAATTCTCCCAAGCACTCCTGCCGAGGTGTGGGGAGCGAGGCCAATGACGAGGTGTCCTATCAAATCCTCCACACTTTTTGCGTTGTAGAATGGTTCCATGCCATAAAACTTTACAAGTAATTCATCGACGAAGTTCGCAACCCTCAAAAGGTATTCAGCGCCGTTCTTTGGCAGTATCACATCTTGAGGCTTCAGCTCAACAATCTGATTCTCGTTTTTAAGCTCTGCACCCTTATAATCCCTCTCATAACCAAGCTCTCTCAGTTTTTCAACGGAAACACCAATTTCAGCTGGCCTGAAGTGGGTTACTGGAAGGTCTGTGGCATCGAATCTCGCTGTTCCATCTTTGAATACGAAAACCTCGTGTTTTGCCCTCAAAATACCTTTCTCAAGTCTTTCAGGCATTTTTATCTTGGATGTCATTCCGATTACGCCCTTTATCGTTCCATTGGTGCCATGCTCGCCGAGATTCGACATTGCTTTGTTGTAAAGCTCCCTGAGGTCAATTTTTCTCTTTACGTATCCATTTGCCTCTCTTCCGCACTTCTCGCACACCTCTGAGGTGCTCTTAGTCCTGCAGAAGTTACAGTAGTAAAGCTGCTCTGTAAAACCGCCGCAATCGCACTTAAGCCAGAAGGTTTCTTTCCCACATTTTCTGCATATTCTCAATGCCAGTTCAACCTCTATTTCCCCTTTTTTCGAGTTATAGCTTATTGCGTAATTTATTGCGTTGGTTATGTCTCTCGTGTTGCCACCAGCAAGGCCAATTGGGAAAAGAACGTGGGGTGGGGGGCTCATCCTCCTTTCCTTTGCCTTCTCAGGCCTGCCCATTCTTGCTCCTATTCTTGAGAGAGCTTTTGGCCTTACCTTTATACCGGAAAGAGAGTTGACGAGCTGGAGAACGTCATCCCCTCTGGCGTCTGAAACTTTGTTGAGTTTTTCGTCGAGGCCGAGACATCTCGTAAAAGCTCTCCAGTTTTCTATAACGATGAGAGAATCTCTCACCCTGTGCTCAAGCAAAAGCTTCTCAAGTATTTCCTTCACCTTTGAGTCGTAAGGGAGGAGCAGATTGCTTTTGCCATGCTTGCCCTCCACCTTTCCGTTGTCAGAAACAAAGTTACGGAGGAAAATGAACTCCTCAACAGTTATGTCGTGCCAGAGGTAGGTGTAGTCCGGGTGTAGGGGCACATGATACTCGTCGCACAGTTTCAAAGCTTCTTCCTCACTTATTTTCCTGTAATCTCCCCTTAAACCAGCCTTTTCCACTTCCTGAATCCACCACTCGTAGGTATAAGACGCAGGGATGAGAGGATGGTTGTTTTCAAGAAAATCCCCGTAGTTTATCAGAATCTCACCCAGATCAAGTATCGCTGCAATCTCGTTTTTCAAAGCCTTCGCCTCGCTGATGGTGTTAATCTTCACCACATCTCCATTTTTCAGCCTCACTGTTGGCCCTTCTATGGAGGAGACCGGCACGACGCCGCCAGCTTTACCCGGCCTTTCGACTTTCATCTGAGTTCCAACGGCTATGAACTCAAGTATGTACATCGTGGCAGGATTTA
>DAINRD010000076.1:5857-7304 GCA_036742095.1 Archaeoglobus sp.
ATTTACCCCAACTGTGGCAAATCCCGAGTTTCTCGCCCTGCCGTAGCGAAGTCTGAAGCCTCCTTTCCTTGACGGGTGGCTGAAAACCGGCCTGCCAGCCACAATGTCGGAAAGATACTTGTCCTTGGGCTTAACTACTGCCATCTCTTCCCCATCGCCCTCTTCTTTACCACCCTTTATGAGAGAGTCCAGCCAATCCCAGCCCTCAATTCCCAGCTCATCCACCATCTTTTTCAGCTTTGGAGCTTTCAGGGCGATACCCTCAGCTATAACAAGTGCCATTCCTCCCCTGACTCTGTTCGTCTCAACTCTCGGCAGGTTTCTGTATCCTGAGACCTCAGCTTCTTCTGTTGGCTCACCATCGATGCAGATTGGGCAGTTGGAAACTATCAGCCTGATTTCCTCGTCGCTTGGCACGTACTGCAGATTGGCAACCTTCTTGTAGAGAGGTATTTCTTCACAGTACCTCAGAATTTCCTCTTCTGTTGGTACATATTTCCCAATTCCCACCTTCCTTCTCACGTAGTCTGCGACGAGAACCGAGATAACCTGAGCAGTCCCACCAGCACTCCTAATGGGGCCTGCGTAGTAAACCCTGAGAAAGTCTTCTTCATCTACTCTAACCCTCGCTATGCCCTCAATTGGAGCGGCAACAACGCCTTCAGTCATTATGGCCACTGCAGTTCTGACAGCTTTGTCAATCGCCTCATCTTTGGGAAAATTACCAAACTTACCTTCAACAATATCTTCAGCAACTCTGAAACAAATCATCTCTCTGCTCAGACCCTCCCCTTCCAGCTCAGATATTCTCTCTGCCAGTCCTGGAACTTCCATCAGCTTCTCCACTCTCTCCGCCATATTCTTCGCTACGGGAATCTCCACTACGGGGGAGGGGTCGAGTCCCTTCTTCCTCGCCTCCTCAGCAATCCTGTAAATTCGCTCAAGTTCATTCATTAAGGATTCATGATACCTCCTAATCTCTTCAATCCTCCAGAAATCGGCATTGGACTCAGTTTCAAAGAGTGGAAAGAATTTATCGAGAGTTAAGTTCATCTTTTCTGGATTAACTCCATGCAAAATAAGCTTTCTGGATGGTAAAATGGATATGATGACCCTTTTGTATTCTTTGCACACCTCGCATTCCAACTTTTAAGATATAATATCGAAAATCATTAAAAAATGGAGGTATGTGTGGGATTGGTGCTATTATTATCATTAACTGGTTCGCTTAAAAGTCTTTCTATTTCCTGAATCTCAACATGAAAGTGGCTGGCTTAGCTGCAACGAGTGAAATGTCTCCTCCGTACCTTTCCATGAGCTTTCGGACTATGTAAAGGCCCAAACCACTTCCTTTTGTGGAAAAACCTTCCTCAAATATTCTTGAGGCTAAACTCTCAGGAATCCCCCTTCCGTTGTCTGAAAAGGTGATCTTGCAGTGTCCATCCTC
>DAINRD010000077.1:0-7165 GCA_036742095.1 Archaeoglobus sp.
AGATAATTTCTGTCGAGAATCTCGCAAATCAGCCTTACTCTGCTTTGAGCTTCAGCGTAAACGCCCACAGGAACGGCACAACCAACTCCAAGCTCCCTTATCACCGCCCTCTCAACCATCGCCTCCAGCCACGTCCTCTCATCATTGAGGAATGCAACCAGCTCCTCCTCACCCTTTCTTGTGGCTACCGCAATTATCCCCTGATTGGCGGGGGGAACAATCACCTCAGGCGGGAAGGGCTGGTACTCAACCTCCCTGTCAAGCCCCAGCCTTTTTAACCCGGCCTCGGCAACGACGATGGCGTCGTACATGCCCTCTTTTAGCTTTCTCAGTCTCGTGTCAAGATTTCCCCTCAAATTCTCGAATTTCAGGTCTTCCCTGAGCCTCTTAAGCTGTGCCCTTCTCCTCAAACTTGAGGTTCCAATCACCGCCCCCTCTTCAAGCTCCTCCAGAGTGCCTCCGTCCCTTGAAATGAGAGCATCACAAGGCGAGTCCCTCTCAATCACCGCAGCCACGACAGTCCCCTCAACTCTCTGACTCGGCACGTCCTTGAAGCTGTGAACGGCCACGTCCACCTTCCTCTCAGCAAGCTGGGTATCGAGAGCCCTGACGAAGGCCCCCATTCCCTTGAACTCGTAGAGGGGCTTATCCTTCATTATGTCTCCTTCGGTTTTCACAATCCTGATTTCTATCTCATACCTCTCCTTCAGCCTATCAATCACCTTGTTTGTCTGGGCTAAAGCGAGCTTGCTGCCCCTTGTCCCCACAATGAGCTTCATAGGGATGCGCTCACCGCCTCCAATGTTTTCTCAACGTCCTCCTCGGTATGTGCATAGCTCACGAAGCAGGTTTCATACTGCGATGGCGGCAGGAAAACTCCATTTTCCAGCATTCTCCAGAAGAACTCCATGAACTTCTCCTTGTTGAGCTGCAACGCTTCAGCGTAGTTTCTCGGAGTTGGGCCGAAGTAGATGCAGAACATTGAAGCCAAACTCCCAAGCTCACACTCGGCCTTTTTATCCTCCAGAACGTCAGCTATACCCGAAACGAGTTTCTCTGTGAGGGAGTTGACCTTCTCAATCACCTTATTCTCCTCCATGAACTTCACTGTTGCGTAACCAGCAGTAAGGCTGAGAGGATTCCCGCTGAAGGTTCCTGCCTGATAAACGTCTCCTGAAGGGGCAACCCTCTCCATTATCTCCTTTCTCCCTCCAAATATGCCTATGGGCAGCCCTCCACCTGCAATCTTTCCAAGAGTTGTTAAGTCAGGCTTAACTCTGTAATACTCCTGCGCCCCTCCCATCGAAACTCTAAAGCCCGTGATAACCTCATCGAAGATCAGCAGGACGTCGTTTTCCTGAGTTACCTTCCTGACCTCCTTCAGATAGTCTTTCTCAGGCAGAATAAGGGAGGAGTTGCCCATCACAGGCTCAAGAATTAACGCAGCTACCTCATTTTTCTCCAGAATGTCGGAAAGTGTCTCAACGTCGTTATACGGAACCTGCAGAGTGTTCTTAACGAAATCTGCTGGAACGCCCGCGGAATTGGGGATGCCGTGTGTCGTGGCACCGCTTCCAGCCTTAACCAGCACTGCGTCATGTGCCCCGTGAAAGCTCCCCTCGACCTTGACAATTTTGTCTTTCCCCGTGAATCCTCTTGCAACCCTCAAGGCAGCCATCGTTGCCTCGCTGCCCGTGTTCACGAACCTCATCATCTCCATTGAAGGGAAGTGCTTCTGAATTAGCCTTGCATACTCAATTTCCAGCTCTATGGGGGTTCCGTAGAGCCAGCCCTTCTCAAGCTGCTCCTCAATGGCATTCTTCACCTCATCACTGGCATGACCAAGAATCAGCGGGCCATAAGCCATGCAGTAGTCGATGTAAGCATTTCCATCAACATCGTAAATTTTAGAGCCCTTTCCCCTTGAGGTGTAAAAGGGATACGGCTTGAAAGCCCTAACGGGGCTGCTTACGCCACCCGGAAACAAATTTATCGCCAGGCTGTAAAGCTCTCTCGACCTGTCAAGTTTCATACTCTCTCCTTTTCTACCTTGCTTTAAATCTTTTCTCACCTATTCTGGGCACATTCCCCCAAAATGGGAAAAGACTTATATAATGTGAATTCTCCTCCATATCATGAAAAAAATAATGCTTGATGAAAACGAAATACCAAAGGAGTGGTACAACATTCTGCCTGATCTGCCAGAGCCTCTTCCTCCACCACTCCATCCCGCAACGAAGGAGCCTGTAAAGCCCGAAGATTTGGAGCCAATTTTTCCGAAGGGGCTGATTCAGCAGGAGATGAGCAGTGAGAGATGGATAAGAATTCCAGAGGAGGTCAGGGAAATTTACAGAATCTGGCGTCCAACTCCTCTTGTCCGCGCCGAAAGACTCGAAAAGGCTCTGAAAACTCCAGCGAGGATTTACTTCAAGTATGAGGGGGCAAGTCCTCCCGGCAGCCACAAGCCCAACACCGCCGTTGCACAGGCCTACTACAACGCAAAAGAGGGGGTTGAGAGGCTTACAACTGAAACTGGAGCGGGACAGTGGGGTTCAGCTCTGTGTTTCGCAACGAAGCTCTTTGAAATGGCGTGCACGGTTTACATGGTGAAGGTGAGCTTCATGCAGAAGCCCTACAGGAGGGTGATGATGGAGACGTGGGGAGGGGAGGTGATTCCCTCTCCAAGCGAGAGAACGGAAGTGGGCAGGAAGATTCTTGCAGAGAATCCCGACACGCCCGGCAGTTTGGGGATTGCCATCAGCGAAGCCATAGAAGATGCCGCCAAAAATGACAATACAAAATACAGCCTCGGAAGCGTTCTGAACCATGTCCTGCTTCACCAGACTGTAATCGGACTCGAAACGAAGAAACAGCTCGAAATTGCAGGAGAGGAGCCTGACGTGCTGATTGGCTGTGTGGGTGGTGGAAGCAACTTTGCAGGCCTCACTTATCCCTTCGTCAACGATGCGAAGAATGGTGATCTGGAAATCATCGCTGTTGAACCTGCTGCCTGCCCCACGTTGACGGCAGGAGAGTACAGATACGATTACGGTGATGTTGCAGGCCTCACGCCTCTTCTGAAGATGTACACCCTCGGTCACGATTTCATCCCACCTCCAATCCACGCTGGTGGGCTTAGGTACCACGGTGATGCCCCAACACTCTGCATGTTGGTAAAGCACGGCATAATCAAGGCGAGGGCGGTGAAGCAGCTTCCCACATTCGAGGCTGGTTTGCTCTTCGCCAGAACCGAGGGCATAATTCCCGCTCCAGAAACCAACCACGCAGTAAGGGCGGCGATTGATGAGGCCATTAAGGCGAGGGAGAACAACGAGGAGAAGGTAATCGTCTTCGGCTTCAGCGGTCACGGCATGCTTGACCTGCAGGCTTACGACGATTATCTTGCAGGAAGGCTTGTGGATACCTGATTTTATTTTTTTATCTCATAAAATATTTCAGGGAATCACAAGCTTTAAAACAATAAAAAGCCACTCATCCTGTGGAGGCAGAGCAGAGAATCAAAAACCTGCTTGAGAATGTCAGAGAAGAGGGTATACTGCAGAGTGAAATTCCCCAGATTACCGGTTTATCAAAATCAACGGTGTCGGAAACTCTTTCTGTTCTCGAGGAAAGCGGGGAGGTAATAAGGAAAAAGGTTTCCGGAAAATCCTACAGGGTCTGGCTTGTCAAATACTCCCCGATGCCCGTTAAGGGCGTTTTGAGAATAGGAATTTTAAGGGCAAGCGAGTATCCGAAGGTTGTTGCTGCGGGAAGAAAGGTCAACGCCCATATCAGGGTTTACAGCAGCAGCATAGATTTGACCAAGGACTTGGTTCACGGGTACGTTGATATTGCAGCTTCTCCCCTTATAACACAGGCCTTTTTTGGAGTGCTGATGAAAAACATCAAAATCGTAAGAAAGGTTGCGATGAACGGAAGCGGGCTGGTTTTCTCCTCTGGCAAATCTGAATACTGGGGATGTTCTGAGTTCTCTACAATGGAGCGCAATTTAAGGAAGTACCTTGAAATGGAGGGTTTAGAGGGAAAAATAAGATACTTCAGGAGCCCGGAAAGCATGATAAAATCATTACCCGAGTTATGCGGGATTGCAATCTGGGAGCCCTACTTCACGATGCTCGAAAACAGAAAAAAGAGTTTTGATGAACTCATTGGAGATTTTCTCTGCTGCACACTCGCCGTGAACACGTCCTTTTCCTCTCTAAATGAGGACCTCCTTTCAGACTTCCTGAGGAGGTTCGACAGGGCAAGGGCGGGAAAAAAGGAGGCGGAAGAGCTGGCAAAGCTAATTGAATTTCCTGTGGAAGTCGTGTGGAAGTCTTTTAAGAGCTACGAATTCAATTTGGAGCAACAGTTCTCCGAGAGCGAGCTTGAGGGGCTAAGATTCGGAGGACTTGAAGGAATCATAAGCTTTGAGTAGCTCGCTGAGCTTCAGGACGCTCATGAACTCCTTTCCCGACTCCTCCCTGTCCACAACTGCGATGATGGCCTCAACAACCCCACCGCTCTCCTCCACCCTTCTTGCAGCAGACATTGCAGAGTTGCCAGTCGTTATAACGTCCTCCACAACCACAACCCTCTCTCCCTCCCTGACCTCTCCAATTCTGTCCCCCTTAACACCGTAATCCTTTTTCTCCTTCCTGAATATAACGAGGGGCTTTTTCATTTCAAGAGATAAGGCAACGGCGATTGGAACGCCCCCCAATTCAACGCATGCTATCCTGTCAAAATCCATTTCCTCCAGCTTCTCAGCCATACTCCTGGCAATCATTTCAAGGATGTCGGGAAAGGTTGAGGCGAGCTTCACATCCACATAAACTTTACTTCTTTTCCCTGAAGAAAGGATAAAGTCACCAAACTTCAATGCTCCCACTTCCACCATCCTTCTAACAAGTTCTCTCTCAACCATTACCAAGGCACCTCCTTAAGGTTTAGCCTGTAGGCAATATAGTTTATTCCCAAGTGCAGGATGGGAGTTACAATCACGGCAAGAACCACCATCTCCAGGGTAAAAACCTTCCAGAAAGGTACGTAGAGGGAGGCGATAATGAGGGCAACGATGAGAAAGGTAAGCTGGTCGACGATTAAAAACCTCGCTCCCTGCTCGTAGCCAAACCTCCTCTTGATGAAGCTTCCGCACAAATCACCAAACATAGCACCGAAAGCGAAAAGGAAGGAAAGGGTAAAAAATTCTGAAAAGGGGAGAACAGAGTAAACGTGAAATCCTGAAAACTTCTCCACCGCAAACTGAAGGTTTGCGGTAAGCACACCTCCTGCTATGCCACCAACAAAACCCCTCCAGGTTTTTCCGTCCCCAAGCAGCCTCTTTCCGTCCAAGAAGGTTTTTCCGAAATCCATCGGCGTGCCGCCACCCACGAGAACAGCAAAGTTGTTGGGGGTGTAGCAGGGAAGGAGCAGCCAGATTGTTTTCAGGAGCAAATCAAGCATGCCTGCTGTTGGAGTTAGATTTTAAAAGTTTTTGGTGCTTTATTCCTTTTACTGGCAAACTCTCATACGGAGGGAATAACCATTGAGACTCGGCCTCAATCGCCGAGCAAGCATCTCGCTATTCTGCTGCTGTAGAGGCACTCGCTGCAGGAAGGCTGATTGGCGTAGCAGTCGACGTTCGTTTTAGCATACCAGCAACCTTCAACGTAGGGACAGTCCGCACACCAAGGAAAGTTCTCCATGTCCTCCCTAAGTCTCTCGAAATCCTTCATTCTTTCCAGAATGGAGTCAATATCCTCAACCGCAACATTACCAGCGGAGAACTCCTCCACCGTTTTGTAGTGGCCGTTAACGTACTCCTCATGGGTGTAGGCAAAGGTCATGCAGCTTGAAACTGCACCATCAACCCTCAGAAAAGCTGAATTTTTGTAGGGGCACTCTCTCTCCTTTGAATCACCAAAAAATGCAGGTTCAACCAGCTCAACGCCGTAGGAGTTTGCAATGTCCCTCAGGGTTTCAAAAACCCTCTCGGCCTTAAAGGCCCACTCAACTCTATCTTTATAGCTGAATATCCCAAGAAGGTTTATCGAGTAGCCCTCGGAGTAAACTTCCTTCAGTAGGTGCCTGTATTTTTCCAGTGCCTTCCCTCCACCCCTCGAACAGTCCCTTATGGCCTCTACCAGCAATTTTTCGTCTATGTCAAAGACCTTCTCAACATTTATCCTGCTTCCCTCGAAGTAAACACCCTCATTGTAGACTGAAAAATCTGAGGCAACAACGTTCGTTGCAAGCATTCCCGAACCGTTTTCAGCAATTTTTTCAAAGAAGTCTGGGAGTGAGGAGAGGTTTTCCCTTGTAACAACAACTTCAGCCACTCCCTTTTCACCGAGCTTCCTGAACTGCTCCAGAGCCTTTTCAACCTCAAGACCTTTCCTGTATCTGTCGTTAACGTCAACAGATACGCCAACTACATCCGCAACTTCAAAAATTCCGTCGGAAGGAAGCATGCCATTTGTGCTGATTACTATCTTACCGCTAAACCCCTCCAGCCTCTTGAAGAACTGGGGATGGAGCAGGGGCTCTCCGTATCCGTAGATTACATATTCCTTGGCCACGCCGTCAACCCTTTCAAGGATTTCGAGGGAGATATCTCTTTCAGGAAAATTTTTCCTGTGACAGTATTCACACCTCAGATTGCAGAAGGTTGTTGGCTCAATCTGAAGCTTTTCCAGTCTCATTGTCCACCAGCCACAGGCGGAAATACCGCAATTCTTGCATTCTCCTCAAGCTTCTCTATCATCTCGTCCTTGATGTTTCTGCCGTTGACGGTTATTATTCTGTCATCCCTGAAATCTCCGTTCTCGTCAAAGACTTCTTTCAGCAGTTCATCGCCAAGGGTAGCTGCGGCAGCTTTAAAAGCACCCTTAAGGGTGCCATCACACTCTACCTCAACGCTTTTTCCGAATTTTTCCCTCAGAGTGGCGTAGAACTCAATTCTTACCTTCACGTAATGACTGGTGCAGAAGGGGTATTAAGCATTACCCCTCAAATATTCATATTCGTGCTATCACTATAATTTGACCCTTTTTTAACTTTAAACTTCAACGAAGGAGACAGTCAGCAGAAGGGAACAAAGAACATGTTCCTTTCAACCCTCGAGGGAAATTGCAAGATTTTTTGAGCCTTGAGGCTGTGCTTC
>DAINRD010000077.1:7175-7275 GCA_036742095.1 Archaeoglobus sp.
GTGCAGAAGGGGTATTAAGCATTACCCCTCAAATATTCATTTTCTTGCTATCACTATAATTTGACCCTTTTTTAACTTTAAACTTCAACGAAGGAGACAG
>DAINRD010000078.1:0-252 GCA_036742095.1 Archaeoglobus sp.
TGCAACCGCTGCCGGAGCCATCGGACTCTTTGTGGATACAGGAGGTTCCCGCGAATCTTTTGGTTGGCGTGGTTGCTGCTCTGGGATTCAGAGAGAAAAATTGTTGCAGAGTTGATGGTATGTATTGGTAAAGAACCTATTGAGTACACCACAATCTCTACCTGCTATGCTATAGTAAGATTTATTTAGGAGGATGTTAAAAAATATCAGGGTGGTGCCATGAGGGAGATTAAGATAGTAATTCCCGACGTT
>DAINRD010000078.1:262-3044 GCA_036742095.1 Archaeoglobus sp.
ATGCTCAACGCAACGAAGGAGATTCTGCTGGCAATGAGGTGTCTGATTGATTCTGGACTTGAAAAAGTGGAGGCTATTGAGGAACTCAGTAAGGCCAAAAAAGAAATAAAGAAGATAGAGATCGAGTAGAGATTATCATTATATAAACGATTAATATTCTTGAGAAAATAATAAATACTGCTCTGACCAATCTATTTCTGGTGACGGCGATGGTGATGGCCAGCGAAAAACCTGTCCGCTTTGACTTCCCGGAGTTCAAGCCGGTAGTCATCAAAGATAGGAAGGGTGAGGAAATTCTTTTCAGGCAGTACATTCACGAGCAGGACAGGGAGAAGCTTGTGGAAATGTACGAAACCTACGACCCAGAATACCGCTGTCTCGGTTTGCCTCCAATAAGCAGAAAGGCCATAGAGAACTGGATTGACTACCTTGCAGAATACGGCTTTGCAATAGTTGCTGAGAAGGACGGCAGGTTTGCTGGGCATCTCGTGATTGTCCCCACTGATGATATGAAGGTTGACCTCACGATATTTGTGCATCAGGACTTCCAGAACAGAGGTCTGGGGCAGGAGATGATGAAACTCATAATCGACTACTGTAAAAAGGCTGGATTCAAGGGGATAATGCTTGTGACAGAAAGAAGCAACGCAAGAGCCATTCACGTTTACAAAAAGATGGGATTCAAGATTGTCGCTCCTTACTATGAATGCGACATGTACCTTGACCTGACGGAGCAGAATAGTGAGTGATTTTTTCAATCTTTTGATTCTTTTCACCCACTTCTAACACGGTAAAGCACTTCTCGGCAGGCAAAATTTTGGTTCTCCGGTAATACATTTCTTGCAGCAAATATCGGCACTTCACTGCATTAATTCGCTTAAGTTTGACTCTTTCTTGGCCATCTTACCATGCAAATTAAGTTAAAGTTCAAAATCAGTAAACCTCGTTTTCCTTTCCGAGCAGCTTGAGGAGTATCGCTTTCTGAGCGTGCAGCCTGTTCTCGGCCTGATCAAACACAATGGAGTGCTTTCCCTCCATCACCTCATCGGTAATCTCCTCCCCCCTGTGTGCGGGCAGGCAGTGCATCACAACCACATCGTCTTTGGAGAATTTGAGGAGCTCATCTGAAACCTGATAGGGCTTGAATGCTTTCAATCTTGCCTCTTTCTCCGTCTCCTGCCCCATTGAAGTCCAGACATCAGTGTAGATGACATCAGCATCCTTGACAGCCTCCTTTGGGTCTCTCACGAAATGCAGCTTTGCACCCATCTCCTTTGCCCTGCCGACAATCTCTGGATTGGGGTCGTAATTTTCTGGGGTGGATACAAACATCCTCATTCCAGTTAGCGCAGCGGCAAGAATCATGGAGTTGCAGACGTTATTACCGTCTCCAACCCATGCGAGCGTAACATCCTCGAAGTCTCCTCTGTACTCGTAAATGGTGAGCAGGTCGGCAATGACCTGACATGGATGCTCGAGGTTGCTGAGGCCGTTGATAACAGGAACGGTGGAGTATCTGGCAAACTCCTCGATGGTGCTGTGTTCTCTTACCCTCATCATTACGGCGTGCACGTATCTGCTCAGAACTCTTGCAGTATCCTTTATCGGCTCCCCTCTGCCGAGCTGAAGCTCACTCCAGCTCAGATAGAGAGCATGCCCACCCAGATCGCTCATTGCAACCTCAAAAGAGACTCTTGTCCTTGTTGAAGGGAGCTCAAAAATCATGGCAAGGCTCTTGTTCTTGAGGTAATCCGTGACGACACCCTTATACCTTTCCTCCTTGAGTTTCTCTGCCAGCTTCAGTATTTCGAATAGCTCGTCCTTCTCCAGGTCGGCAATGGAGAGAAGGTGTTTCATATCAGCCAAAAATTTCCCGTTAATTAATTAAACTTTCTGTTTTTGAAGGTAGTGCTCTATCCTCTCTACGAGGTATTTTCTGGTGAAGGGCTTCTCTATGATTTCCTTAACACCTGCTTCGAGTATTTCCTCTCCTCTGTGGGCTGCAAAGGCCGTTACACAGAGAATAATTGCCTTTGGGTCTCTTCTGAGTATTTCTTTTGTGGCAATAACACCGTCCACCTCAGGCATTGCAATATCCATCAGAATAATGTCTGGCTTAAATTTCTCGTAGAGAGATATTGCCTCTCTACCGTTTACGGCCACTATAACCTCATAGTACTCTTCAAGCATCAGCTTAAGAGCTTCAAGCACGGCAAGATCATCTTCAACAATCATCACCCTTGGCTTCATGCTACCCCCACTTCTCTACATTTTAAAAAATATAAATGTTACCTCATTTTCCTGAGGAGATATATCCTCCTCGTGAGGGTATTGTGAACCCTCTCCTCGGCTTTAAACTCTATCATAAAATTCGAAAAGAAATCTTCGGCATCAATGTTGGTAACGATCGCAGCCCTGCCCCCTTCCACAAGTACCCTCTCAAATTCCTCACCACTTCTTCTGTAAAGCTCTTCAAGCTCTCCTGCAGCTTTGGTTGACCTCAGATATGGAAAGTCAGTGGCTATGCCTGAAATGCTCCCGTCCTTGAAGGGGAGACTCCTTGCATCTCCAAGCAATACCTCCCCTTCGATGGAGTAATGCTGCAGATTCCTCCTGCATCCATACACTATCTTGTCAAAAAAGTCAATGCCCACAGGTTGCAAACCCACAAGTCCTGCTTCGATTAAAAAGCTCCCTGTACCACACATCGGGTCCAAAAGAACCTCTCCCTCAGTTGCTGCTGTTAAATTTACCAGCCCTCTTGCAAGCTTCGGTTTTATGG
>DAINRD010000078.1:3054-7223 GCA_036742095.1 Archaeoglobus sp.
GCGGAAGGCATTAGAAAAGGTCTCCTATCAGGTCTTCTGAGGAAAAACTGTTTTTTATCCCTTACAAACTCAAGCAGTCCGACATAACAGGTTTCCCCACTAATGTAAACTCTGTAAATATATTCAGGTCTGGAAACGCTAATTTCAGCCCCTCTTCTCCAGAGCAAAGCACCCAGTTCCCTTTCAAGGCTATTTTCTCCCTTCATCCCTTTAACCCTAACACAGCATCTGCCAAAAATTGGTATTTCTGCAAAAACTCTGTCGAGCTCACTAATATGACAGACATCATAAAGTTTGGTGACTTCATTGGTGTAAGCAAGCCTCTGAAAGAATTTATCCCCAGAGTAATCGAGAACAAGCAATCTGCCGTAAATCTGAAAGTCCTCTACCCAACCGTAGCGCTCTGCAAGCAGGAGAACCTCTTTCTGACCTATGTCAAGATTGTCGGCGGAAAGATAAAAGAGATATTTCATTTTTTCTTCTTTTTCTTCTGTTTCTCCTCCATTCTCCTTTCTCTTAACTCTCTAATTTTCTCTGCCAGTTCAATCATCAGTTTTGTCTTTGTTCCCCGCTTCTCAACAACAACCCTGCCCCCATCTTCCCACCAGAATTTGGGATACTTTTTGTTTTCAGCCCTGTATCTCAACCCCAGCTCTTTGCAGGCCGCCTCAAGTTCTGGAAGCTTGACGTTCGGAACTGCAAATCTTTTTGGAATTCTTCTGCCTTCAGCCCTGCTTTTTTTGCTATCGAGGTTTACTGTCCAGACAACGCATTCCTTCACTCTCTCACCTCATATTTCTGAAAGTAATCTCAACCAGTGGGTGGGGCACGTCTTCAATGATTTCAACATCTCTCACTGATTTAAGCCCTTTCTTTCTCACAAGCTTCTCGATTCCCAGCTCAACATTGGCCGGAACTTCGATAACGTATGCTTCGAGCTCCTTGATACCAAGCTTTGATGCAGCAACAACTCTATGGTGTCCGTCAACCAGATAAAGCCTTGAATCCTTCTTTATTACGACTATGGGTTCTGCAAGACCTCTCCTGAGCTCGTGAATTCTCCCCTTCAGCTCATCGGCGTAGATTCTCGTCTGGGTCGGAATTAGCCTTGCGGTCTCCACTTTCTCCCGTCTGACAGAGGTTTGAATACCATGGACACTCTCAATCGTTCTTTTCAGCTTGTCAACCTTGTCCGGATCAACCTTCTCAATCTGACTCCTTATAACATCAGCATTGGAAATAATTCCAACCAGTCTGTTCTCCTCATCAACAACGGGAAGCTTTGAGTGTCCTGTTCTGAACATAACTCTCGCAGCGTCTCTCAAATCCATGAAATCTCTTGCAACATAAAGTTCTTTTGACATGATTTCCTCTATTTTCGTTTCCGGGTCTTTGTCGAGAATGTCAACGGCTGAAATATACCCGACAACCTTCATCCCGTCATCAACAACAGGGAAGCTGTCATGACCCGTCTTTTTGACAAGTTCTACAGCATCCCTTACAGTATTCTCAGGTTTCAGGGTGAAAACGTTCCTTGTCATGTAATCCTTAACCTTAATGCTCATTACCAAAGAAAGGGGATGGGAAGGCTAAAAACTTTTGCTAAAACTTTTCCAGATAGTCAATTACGCTTCTGAAAATGCAGTATCCATCTCCGTAACCCTCTCCCTTCCCCACCTGATGTCCGAAGAAGGCTCTTTCCGGGTGGGGCATCAGGCCAAATACAGTGTGAGTGGCGTTGCAGATTCCGGCTATGTTGTAGTAGCTGCCATTGGGATTCCACGGATAGCCTGCGTAATTGCCTTCCTCGTCCACGTATCTGAAAACGATCTGTTCATTTGAAAGAAGTCTTTCAACGTACTCCTCCTCCCTGCCCTTCGGGAAAGTAACCTTTCCTTCAGCATGCGCTACGGGGAACATCACGACATCCTTCTTTAAATTTCTGACAAAAATGCACTTGCTGCTTTCTTTCTTCAGCAGGGTTGGCCTGCACTCAAATTTGTTGGAGTCGTTAATTGCGAGTGCCATTTCCGGTTTTTCGGAAAGTGGTCTGTCTTCATCAAAGCCCGGCAACGCTCCGAGCTCAACGAGAACCTGAAAACCGTTGCATATGCCAAGAATCGGGTAACCCATTTTTATAAACTCCTCTATGTCCTTTCTCAGAACGCTCTTCACCCTTGCGGAGAAAATTGCCCCTGCCCTTATGTAATCTCCAGCGGAAAATCCTCCGGGGAAAACAAGGCAGTGGTAGTCGAAAATACTTCGTTGTTCCTCAAATCTGATCATATCGCTGTAAAATTGCTTTACGTGAACGGCTTCAGCTTCAACTCCGAGACTTTTGAAGGCCTTAACCGTCTCATCCTCGCAGTTAGTACCTTCCATCCTGAGTACGGCAACCCTTATCTCATCCCTTTCCATCGCTCTCCTGTTGGCAGGAATTTTTTAAGCTTTTTCTATATCATGTATCTCCCGCCGTTTATGTCCAGCACGGCTCCCGTGATGTAGTCATTTTCAGCGAGAAAAACAACGGCGTGGGCAATCTCCTCAGGAGTCGCAATCCTCCGAAGTGGAATAACTCCTGCAAGCATTTCCTTCGTCTCCTCGTCGATTATCTCTGTGTCTATAGGGCCCGGAGCGATGGCGTTCACCAGAATGTCAGGAGCAAGCTCCCTTGCGAGGGAGAAGGTAAAGCCTATCAGTCCTGCCTTTGAGGCGGCGTAGTGTGCACCAATAACCCCTCCCATTCTTCCAGCTACCGATGAAACGTTTATTATCTTTCCTTTCTCCATATACTTCAGCACTTCCTGCGTTACAATGAAAGCACCTGTGAGGTTTGTTTCAATCACCTCTCTCCAGTCCTCATCGTCGATGTCGGAGATGCTCCTGTATCTCCCCGCAATTCCAGCGTTGTTGACGAGAACATCAACACCGCCAAATTCTTCTACAGTGAGTTCCACCATCTCTCTGACTTCTTCTCTATTTCTCACGTCTGCCCTCACGGCAATTGCCTCTCCACCATACTTTTCAATCATCTCGACCGTCTCTTTTGCAGCTTCCTCGTTGACGTGGTAGTTTATAACCACCCTCATACCCCTCTCGGCAAAAGCAAGGGCAATGGCCCTTCCCAACCCTCTCGATGAGCCGGTAACTATGGCAGATTTTCCCCTCAGCTCCATGGTGGTATCTGGATTTGAAACTATTAATATTTGGTGTTAGGAGTGATTTAAAAAACTGAGAAAACTAATCCCGGCTAAGAAGGGAAGCAAGGGGGATTGCTGCGATAAAGGAGTCAGCTCAGAAATTTAGAAGAGCCCTGAAGGGTCTCTTCCCTTGTCTGCCAGCAGTTCCTGAATGTAAGTCATTCCATCTGGCAGTTCGAGCAGCTCGCCTCTCTCCACCAGCTCAATTGCCTCCATCGGGCATGTTGGCACGCAAACCCCGCAACCCAAACATTTCTCGACATCAACGTTTGCCGGTTCTCTGTTAATCTTTGCCTTTATGGCCTTCATCGGGCAGCGGAGCGTGCAGATACCGCACGCAATGCATCTTGAAGTGTCGACGGTGGCGAGGTAGCTGGAGTGGGCGATGGTGTTCGGATGCTTCGCCTCGTGAACGGCTTTGAAGAAAACACAGCAGTCACTGCAGCAGTTGCAGATTGTTGCAACGTGTTTTGACTCAGTAAGGTGAACAAGCCCCTCCCTGTTGGACTGCTTCAGAATCTGTATCGCTTCATCAGCAGAAACTCTCCTTCCGAGCCCGTGCTCGACCATGTATTTACCAACGGAGCCCATGTGGATGCAGTTCTCAATGCTGTGCCTGCAACCCTCCCCAACGAGCCTCGCCATAACTCTGCAGGGGCAGTAGCCAACGGCAATGTAATCTTTCTCCTTCACGAGCTTCACAGCATCTTCGTAGGGCAGAATCTCCGACTTCTCCGAAATGGTATCTCTTTCGGGCAAAGCCCTCATTATCGGGTGCTCTCTGTCACCAATCTCGTCCAGAAATCCCTCCTTTCTGTACTGATTCCAGAGCTTTGCAAGCTTCTCCTGTCTTGGATCCTTGCAGGGGCCGGACCAGAAGGGAGTCTCTGCAAAACCCACAATGACTGGAAAGAGGCGGTAATATGTTTTCCCGTCATTTCTCACCCTTCCAGACTGTGCCCTTCTTCG
>DAINRD010000079.1:0-6781 GCA_036742095.1 Archaeoglobus sp.
GCAATAAAAATTTCTTCTTTAATTTGTTTTCTTTAATTTGCCTCTCCATCCCGGTAATTCATTTGGCCTCAAGAAATGCCTTTAGGGCTTTTCTCAGCTTTTCTGCCACTATTTTCCCGTCCACCCTACCTCTGAACTCTTTCATCACGAGACCCATAAGAGGCTTGAAGGCCGCCTCCCCCCTTTCAGCAATTAAATCAGCCTTTTCATTGATGAGCTGAGTTATAAAGCTGTCTAAATCCTCAGCACCTCCAATATTCTCCTTCAGCTCCTCTTCAGACAAATTCGGATTCTGACTGAGCAGCTTTAGGGTTTCCTCTGCCCCCTCCTTTGCAATTTCCCCTCTCAGAATCATGTCAAGAATCAGTCTGTAATGCCTCTCTTCCAGCTTTTCAACTTCCACTCCCTCTTTCTTGAGTGCTGCAGGTGCGAGATAAAGAACTCTCGCAACAACCGTTGGCTGCAGTTTTTCGCTGTATTCTTCAAAAATCCTGTAATATGGGGAATCCGCTATTTCCCATGCGAGGTCTCTGGGCAAAAGGCTTTCGTACCTCTTTGCCCTCTCCTCGATGAGTTCAGGAATTTCAACCTGTAGCATTTCCTCGGTTACGACCACTGGTGGCACATCCGTTTCTGGATACATCCTGGCGGCTCCGGGGAGGGGCCGGAGGTAGGAAGTTGTCCCGTCCTCATTGGCCTTCCTGGTTTCCTCAGGAACGCCGATAAGGCAGTACTTTGCCCTGTCTATTATCCTCTTCAAGGCCCTCTCCACTCTCAAAGCGTCTCCGGCAGCCATAACGACGGCATCTCCGTCCCTGGCACCAACGAACTTCCTTAATCTGTCAACCTCCTCCTGCGTTATACCATATGCAGGAAGCTCGTCGGTGTGGAAGATACCTCCGAGGCCGAAGGTTTTTGCAATGTCGGCAA
Source organism: Archaeoglobus sp. (assembly GCA_036742095.1). Taxonomy (GTDB): domain Archaea; phylum Halobacteriota; class Archaeoglobi; order Archaeoglobales; family Archaeoglobaceae; genus Archaeoglobus. Next base: position 931 of record DAINRD010000079.1, read on the forward strand.
ATTCTGTCCCAAGCCTTCTGCCGGGCTGGATTTCCATCCCAACAATTCCGGCAAATCCTTTAAGGAGTATGGCTTTCACTGTCTTGTTTCGGATTATCTTCGACTTCGTACTGCTGAAGATATGGGTAACGTCAAAAATCTCATCCTCGACCTTTGCGCCTCTCTCCCTGAGCTCATCCCTTATTTTGAGCAGATTAATCTGCCTCAAAACCTCATACTCGACAATTTTATCAAGAATCGCCAGCTCCTGCACGCCCTTTATCTCCACTCTTGCCCCGTCCCTGATGCTGATGTTGACATCCTGCCTTATTGTCCCCAAACCCCTCTTTACCTTTCCCGTAGACCTCAAAATCATTCCAAGCATAGCTGCCACCTTCTTTGCCATTTCTGGCGAGTCGATGTCTGGCTCGGTGCCTATCTCAACCAAGGGAATTCCAAGCCTGTCGAGAGAGTAGACTGCAAATCCCTCCCCTTCTTCAATTTTCCTGCACGCTTCCTCTTCAAGGCAGAGGGTTGCAACACCTATTCTTTTCCCCTCGACCTCTATAAAGCCACCAAATGCCACCAAAGCCGTCCTCTGAAAGCCCGTAGTGTTGCTCCCGTCGATGACAATTTTTCTCATAACGTGCACTTCATCAACAACTTCCATGTTCAGCATCTTTGCAACCTGAATGGCTATCTGGAGCGCCTCTCTGTTTAATTCTCTTGGAGGCTCCTCGTCTGCTTCTACAAGACAGGTGGTGTCGTAGTACTTGTAGATAAACCTCCTGCTCCTCTCAACTTCCTCTTTCGCAGCTCTATCTTCTTCCCCTATTTCGCTCCTCTTCAGTCTCAGATACCTGAAAAACTCAAAATTCGACTCCTCAACCTCTCTGTTTGTGGTGGGACATTGGCAGAAAAGCTTATGTTGTGTATCAAGCTGCTGATGAATTTCTATCCCGACTTTAAGCCCCAAATCTTTGTAGTTCATCATCTCACCTTCAGTGTAATCTTTCGGAGGTAATTCTCGCTCCTGACATCCACTACGTAAGCTTCGGGCGCAATTGTCGGGAGGTGGTAGCCAGTAAACACCCTCAAAACCTCTCCCGCCTGAATGCTGCAGGTTAAAGCGTAGGAAATGGGGTCTCTCTTAACTTCAGGATACTCGACCTCGCAGAACTTTATCCCATCAGGGAGAAAGGTTGTGATGATGTCGGGCATGAAGGGAGCCCCAATTTTCTCCGCAATTTCGGCCAGCTCTTCAATGTGTCTGTGGGCGACAACAACGTCTATTCCTCTCAAAATCTTCCTCAATTCAGATTTGCTGTCGGGATAAAGGTAAGAAATTATGCAGGAATCGGAGGACATGGGGTGTACAATATCGTAGCTGTTTGCCTCAAGAGGGTCCAGTGTACAGTCGATTCTCGAATCAACAGGTGAAACGTAGTCAGAGATGTACCTGATGCAGCCAACCCCGCTCCTCCAGAGTATTTCCATCAGCATCCTGCTACCAACAACGGCTACGCTGAACTTGCGTAGGTACTCAATTTTCTCTTCCTCTGCCATTCCGTGCCAGAAGATATGCTTCATCAGACCTCTTCAAATCTTTCCTTAAGCTTTTCAAGAACTTTGGGCAGGGTTGTGTACTCCATATCCTCGCTTGGCAGTCTGTGCGGCTCGAAGGGGCCATGGCGGCGCATGTATTCGGCTATCTCCATTGCCTTCTGCCTCGTGTAGTCAAAGGCCGGGTCGTCGAACATGTCCACAGGGCCAACGATTTTTCCATTGGCAAGCTGGAAACCAGCAGCTATACAGCGAGGTGGACCATCAAAGCGCGTGCATTTTGAGTATTTGAAGGGGACCGGCATGATTGGTCCATTGTGGCTGCCCCTCATCCACCCGCTCACGAGATGAGGGAAGGCGAAAGGCTCAAGAACCTCTCCAACCGCAGGCAACCCGCTCTGAGCCCTGACCAGCGCAACAGGGTCGTCCTTACCCACATACTCTCCCGCAACCTCATATAGCTTTTCTGTGCTGATTACAGCAACGGGCTCATCTGCAGGAAGCTTTCCACCTTCTTTTGGATACACTCTCTTGATTACAAACCTGCTCTTACCTCCAATTAAAGCAAGGATGTCGTACATCTCCTCGGGAGTTCTCATGAAAACCCTCTTGCTCTCCTTAATGTCCCATATCTCAAAGACAAACCCCTGATGCATTGAGGGGTCAATAACCAAGCCAGCAGTGTTGAAGGGGTCAGCGAACATCCTGAAGATTGGCATGTTGAAGGCTCCGGGCTCAGTTTTGTCCATCATGAAGGCTATTACTGGTTCCGCCTTTCTTTCCGTGAACTCCATCTCTGCCACTCCCGGCCCCAAGCCCCTGACATTGCCAGAGAAGGCATCCTTGAGCAAATCCTGTCCCGCACCATAGAGCTTCAGCTCCTTTGCAATGCCTGCAGCCTTCTCAAAAGTCTCCCATGCGAGCCTGTGAATTTCTTCGCTGTCAACGCCCTTCTCGTGGGTCATCAGGAGTTCAAGATCATCACCAGCGTTGAATACTCTAAAATCAATAATTAAGCCAGAATCAACTGCATTTTTCAAATTCTCTTCTGCAGCTTTTTTCAGCTCGTCGGGAACTGTAGTGTGTCCCGCCACACTTCCAACATCTGCCTTTATCAGAGAAACGGTTATTTTCCTCATGATAAGATGATGATGCGTAAACAATTTAAACTTTAAGGTTTATGATAGAAAGACGTGGTGATTATGCTGGAGCGTGTGCCTACCGGAATACCAGGATTTGATGAACTTTGTGGTGGAGGTCTGCTCAGAGATAGAAGTTATCTCGTTTCCGGCCCGTCGGGTTCAGGAAAAACAATATTCGCCATGCAGTATATAGTGAACGGAATAGAGCAGTATAACGAGCCGGGAGTTTTCGTGGCCACTGAAGAGAGGCCACAGCACATAAGAGAGCATTTTCTGACATTTGGATGGGATTTGGAGAAGTACGAAGACGAAAACATGCTTGCCATAGTTGATGCCACATCGACGAAGATAGGCCTGCCGTCGGATGAGAGATACATTGACGTCAGGCCCTTCGACACCCGCTCCCTTCTTGATCAGATAATCACGATTCAGGATGAGATAGGCGCAAGAAGAGCCGTTGTCGACTCTACAACATCAATTGGCTTTACCATTAGCGACCCTGCGAAGTTCAGGGTAGAGCTACTCAAAATCTCAACCACTATGGAAATTCTTGGTCTAACATCAGTCCTCACGTGTGAAGTCGTTGAGGGTGGTGGGGACAAGATAAGCAGATTTGGAGTTGAGAACTTCGTGGTTGAGGGTACAATAGTTCTATACTACACGAGAATCGAGAACACAAGAGTCAGGAGCATTGAAATTTTCAAGATGAGAGGAACAAACCACAGCAGCAAGATTCACCCCTTCGAAATAACGGAGAAAGGAATCGTTGTATACTCAAAGGAGGAAGTGTTCGCTTAAAATTAACGAACGAATCTCTTCACCACAAAATTTTTCAGGTTCAGAGGGTCGGAAAAGTGAAATAGGTTGGCCTTCCCGCTCAATTTTGCCATGTTTTTACATAGTTCTAAAAATCTACCCTCTTTTCCGAACATGATTATCTGGAGCCTTGCATCAACGTTTCTTATTCTTTCGGCCTCTTTTAGAGCACATCTCCATGGCGTGAGGTAGGGGTTGTAACTTGAGGTCGGTTCACCATCGGAGATCAGGAAGATTATTCCGCTACCCGTCCTCTTCTTGAGTATTTCTCTCGCCTTTCTCAAGGCAAGTCCTATGTCAGTCCTGCCTCTTGCCTCCAAATTGAGAATATCTCCTTCTTTAATTTCAAAGGCCCTGTGATTGAAGGCCACAACTCTCAGCTCGTCATTGCTTCCACTCTTTCTTATGGCCTTTTTAAGGCACATTGCAGCCTCAATTGCCCCGACAATTTTCCTGCCCCTCATGGAATCGCTGACATCTATAAGCATCACATAAACACATCTTTCCGAATGCTTGGGCTGTCTCGCAACCAGCTCGTTTTCGTTTATCTCAATTTCTCCTCGCATGGCGGATTTAAGCAAGCTCTCCGCAAAGTCAATATTGTCGTAGGTGTGTGTGTAGGGGTCGTAATCGACGATTTTTTCACTGGAGAAGATGGAAATTCCGAGCTTTTCAGTCTCATGCTCGCCAAAGCTTTTCTTATCGAGATTCTGAAGGCTGAGTGAGAGGACTTTCTCCGCCAGAACACTCTCAGCTTTCGCTGTGTAGTTTACAATTTTCCTGTGAAATCTCGTTTCAACCTTCTCGATGTATCCGAGGTCATGCAGCTCATCCACGACCTCATCAAAGAAGTTATCGACAATCTGGCTCATGCTGAGGTCTTCCTTGCTGATTAAGTCATTTCTGAGCATCTCCTTCAGCTCTTCCCATGCCTTCTGCTTTGCCTCCTTCAACTCCTGATTTTTCTCCATCCAGTAGTTGCTCATGAAGCCAAAGGTTTTGGTCAGCTCTTTGAAGGCTGAGGAGTACATTTCAAAGTCCTTGGCCATCTCAGGGCTCATGTACTTTTTTATGAGTTCACTTACATCAAAATCTCCAGTATCTCTGTGGTAAGGGTTGAAAAGGGAATAGAGAAGGTCATCGGCGATTTTCTCGATTCCACTCTGCGACTCCTCGCAAAGGGAGCAATCTGGCTTATCTATCATAGGACGTGTAGACATAGGTCCCTTCACCGACCTTCTCAACCAGCCCTGTGCATCTTCCGATAGCTTCAAGTGTTATTTCGAAGGCAGAGTTAACCTCTTCCTTCCTCCTGCTTATTGAAGAAAGGAAAGCCCAGAGATTCTTGAAGTTTTTCAGTCCATTCTCTGCGTAAACGTTAATCTCCCCCATCTCGGAGAGCTCCTCCATAATTCCTCCAAAAATGCTCCTTGGAATGGCCGCGTAAACCTCTCCGCAAACTCTGTCAATGGAGTCCTCAACCACACCCCTGACGATATCATCCTTGCTGAGCTCATCTTCGTAATCCACCTCGAACCTGCTTTTCAGGGCTAAGCTGAGGTTGGAGTAGTCTTTGCCGTAGTCTGCCAGCATTACCGCTTTTCTGCCGTTTCTTAAAGCCGAGGCAACAACGTGGTCAAAGGCCTTTATCGTAGCTCTGCAGCTTGGTTCAACCTCTATTCTTGCTGAATAGCGACAGTTCTTGCTCCTCATGCATCTAACTGCAGATGCGATAATCTTCAGGTGCCACTCAGGAATGATTGAGCCATCCAGTACCATGTTCTTCAGGCCTATCTGAATTTCTTCCTCAAGAGTTTCGGGTGGGCCGATGTCTATCTGCTCCATTCTGTCCAGAAGAGGTTCTTTAATGTCTGAAACACCCTTGTAGTTTGCCGGGTTGGTTGATGCGATGACAAGGGTGTCTATTTTCATAGGTATGATGTCTCCCTCAGGAGTTGTAATCTGTCTCTCTTCAAGTAGCTCATGGAGAAGGGTCTGCAAGGCAGAGGGAATTGAGCCAAGCTCGTCGAAGTAAGCTATTCCTCTGTTAGCCTTCAGAACTCTCCCGGGGGTGAAAACCTCGGGGTGGTCAAGCTCGTAGCCTTCCTTAACCTTCTGGAGGCTTATTCCTCCAATCAGCTGCCTTGTGGTCATCATCGGGTCTCCGGCAATTCTTATCCACTTTTTTGGCACAAAAACAAGCTCCACTTCGTCTTCTTCCAGCAGCTTCTTCTTGCAGGAGAAGCATGCCGGCCTTGTCGGGTCGTCGTGAATTCTACAGCCCTTTATCGCCAGAATTTTTTCTGGTAAGAGTTTTGAAATCGTTTTTGAGAAGGTGGTCTTTCCGTAAC
>DAINRD010000079.1:6791-7155 GCA_036742095.1 Archaeoglobus sp.
CTCTTTTTCCTTTCCAACTATCTCTTCAAAGGGGTCAATCCCGTCCTTTTCAAATTTAAGCAGATTTTCCCTGATGTACTCTCCAACGCTCTTGGAGTGGTAGTTTACAAGTCCCTTATCCCAGATGTCAACTTCCTCTCCATTGAGTATGAACCTTGGGGCATTTCCTTTGGTTATTCTAACCTCCTCGAATATGTAATCCATTGTTAAAAATTTGTAAATGGCTTATATTTTAGTTTTGGTCGTATGGTCTTTCAGGCAAAGAGGATATATGGTCAATCAAGGTCAAGTGTTAGCTCAGCAAAGTCGTAGGCAAAACCAGTATTTCAAAAATCAAAAGTACCCGCCAATCGTCACAAGAAAT
>DAINRD010000080.1:0-7142 GCA_036742095.1 Archaeoglobus sp.
CTGGTTTTATTCTGGAAGGAGATTTTTGCTGTGAAAGCCAGAAAGCGACTCTGGAGCTTTGCTTATGAGGAGCCCCTCTTGTCAATTGAAAACCTTTTAAAATCTTTCCCCATTATTCCGAAAACATGCAGATAAACTTTGAGGAGATTACAGAAAAATCACTCTCAGGAGTTTATATCCACGACGAGAAGTTCAGGATCGTTTATGTTAACGAGATGGTTTGCAGAGCCACCAAATACTCTAAGGACGAGCTAATAGGAATGAATGTTCTGGACCTTACACTTGAAGATGACCTTCCGATTGTCTTGGATACAACAAAAAAAGCGTTATCCGGTGAGGAGGTTTTCTACGAGACGCGTTACGTTAGAAAAAACGGAGAGGTCAGGTGGGTGTGGGGATTTGCACGTCCAATTGAGATTAACGGCCAAAAGTACATTCTCGGAAACTGGATTGACATAACGAGAGTGAAGGAGCTTGAGCAGAAACTGAGGGAGAGTGAGGAGTTCTACAGAACGCTGATAGAGGAATCACTGACACCCGTTTACATCATTCAGGATGGAAAAATGGTTTACGTCAACAGAGCTTTTGAAGAATTCACAGGCTACAAAAAGGACGAGATAGTGGGTAAAAGTCCCTTCTTCATGATACATCCAGATGACAGAGATGAGGTGCACAGCAGGTACATAATAAGAGAGGCGGGAAAAAGGAAGGTCGAGACCTACAGCTGGAGGATTTTAACAAAGAATGGGGAGTTGAAGTGGTTAACTGCGAGGCCCAGCAGAATTACTCACAAAGGAAAACCAGCGGTTGCTGCGACTGTTGTCGACACAACGTCCATCCACGAGCTCAACGAAAGGTTGAGAATGCGCGAGGATTATCTCCGACTTCTCAACAAAATTCTCCGCCATGACATCGCCAATGCCCTCGTTCTTGTGAGGGCTGTTCTGGAAGAGAGGGAAGATGAGCTTTCGAAAAAGGCTCTCAGCAGAGTTGACCACATTGTTAAACTCATCAGAGAGGTAGCAAGCCTTGAAGCTGCCCTTGAGGAACTAAAACCGACCAAGATGGATGAGATTGTCAGAGATGTAGCAGAGAGCCTTGGAGTGGAGTGTAACTGCGAAGAGGTGGAAGTTATGGCCAACGAAAGCCTCAGAACGATTGCCTTCAACCTCATCCAGAACGCCCTCCAGCATTCGGATGGAGATGTCAAGGTTGAGGTGAAGAAAGATGGCAGCTGGGGAGTTCTTAGAGTGGCGGATACTGGAAAGGGAATTCCCGACCACATAAAGCAGAGAATTTTTGACGAGGGCTTCACGACCGGTGGAACAGGGATTGGCCTTTTCATCGTCAAAAAGCTCACTGACATACTTGGCGGGGCAATCAGCGTTTACGACAATGAGCCAAGCGGGACTGTTTTCGAGGTGAGGTTTAAGGCAGTTAGGTAAAACGTTATTTACCCTCTGAAACTTTTTCCCACCATGAAGCTCGTCACCTGTGGTTTACCTTACGCTAACGGCAAGGCTCATGTTGGCCATCTCAGAACCTATGTTCCCGCTGACGTTTACGTCCGCTACCTGAGAATGGTCGGGGAAGATGTTGTTTTTATTTGCGGAAGCGACTGTCACGGCACTCCGATTGTTGTAAACGCCGAACAGCATGGTCTGACGCCGAGACAGCTGATTGACATTTATCACGAGCACTTCATCAAAATTTTCGACGCCCTGAACATAAAGTTCGACTACTACGGCAGAACGGATAGCGAATATCACCACCACCGAACCACTGAGATCGTGAATAGGCTCATCGAGAAGGGATACGTTTACCCCAAGGAGATTCAGCTTGCATACTGCCCCAAATGCCAGAGATTTCTTCCCGACCGCTACGTTGAGGGAATCTGTCCCTACTGCGGTGCTCTGGCAAGGGGAGACGAGTGCGATCAGGGATGCGGAAGGCATCTGGAGCCGGGGGAGATTAAAGAGCCGAGGTGCAAGATTTGCGGCAGCAAGGCTGAGTTCAGGAGTCAGAGACACCACTTCTTTAAGCTTACAGAGTTTCAGGGCTTTCTGGAAGACTATCTGTCAAAATTGAGGGGAACTGAGAACGCTTTGAACTACGCCAGAAACTGGGTTAAGAACCTCAGGGACTGGTGCATAACCCGAAACCTCGAGTGGGGTGTGAAGTTTCCGGGCGAGCCGAATCTGGTTGTTTACGTCTGGGTCGATGCTCCCATAGGTTACATCAGCTTCACAGAAAAGGCCTGCGAGGAGAAGGGATGCGACTGGCGGAAAATATGGATTGACGGCGATGCTGAGATTATTCACTTCATAGGTCTCGACATAGTTTACCACCACTGCATTTTCTGGCCTGCGATGCTGAAAGGAGCTGACTACGCCCTGCCTTCAGCGGTGGTGGCGAGCGGAATGGTTAAGGTGGAGGGAAAAACCTTCTCCAAGTCGAGGGGTTATGTTGTCTGGGTGGAGGAGGACTACCTCAACTCAGGTTTGAGTCCAGACTATCTGAGATACTACATCGTAAACTACACCAGCCACCAGAAGGACCTGAACTTCTCATGGGAGGTTTTCAGGGAGAAGGTCAACAACGAGGTCATCGCAAATCTCGGAAACTTCCTCTACAGAGTGCTGCTGTTTGCGTGGAAAAACTTTGGGGAAGTGAGGATGGAAGGCGTTGACGAGGAGGTTCTGGAGAAAATCAGGGAGACCGAGCAGAAGATTCTCTCAGCCCTTGACGAGTGGGAGTTCAAGATAGCGAGCGACGCCTTCATGGAGCTTGCCACTTACGGAAACGTTTACTTCCAGAACGCAAAGCCATGGGAGCTAATAAAGACTGACAAGGAGGCTGCAAGAAAGGCCGTGGCTTCGTGCCTTCAGCTCGCCAAGGCTCTCATAATCTTTGCCTATCCAGTGATGCCAGAAAGCATGGAAAGGATGGCAAGGGCAATAGGTCTTGACTTGCAGAATGCAAAGCTTAGCGATGCCTACAGAGTAGATGATGTCGTAAAGCTGAGCAAGCCTGAAGTACCCTTCGCCAAGGTGGAGGATGAGGTCATTGAGAAGCTGCAGAAGATAATGGAGAAGCGGTTCAGGGGAGAAGAGAAAGAGGAGGAAAAAGAGGAAATCTCCATCGAGGACTTCCAGAAGCTCGACATCCGAATAGGCAGGGTTCTGAAAGCAGAGAAGGTAAAGAAAAGCAAGAAGCTCATCAAGCTCATAATTGACATAGGCGACGAGCAGAGGCAGATCGTGTCTGGAATTGCTGAGGACTACACTCCGGAGGAACTCGAGGGAAAGCTTGTCGTGGTGCTTGCGAACCTCAAGCCGGCAAAGTTCATGGGGGTTGAAAGCAGAGGGATGATTCTCGCTGCTGAGAAAGATGGAAAAGCGGTGCTGCTGACTCCTGAAAAGGAGGTTGAGCCCGGGACAAGGGTTTGCTGACTTCCCTTTTCTTTTGCTCTTCGAAAAATTACTTGTACTCGTGAGTCCCAAGCCTTACTTGAATCTGGAAGGCGTTCTCAACTATCTTTGCCCATTCCTCAGCGCTTCTGTAGGGGCAGCCTGGCTCCCTCAGCATGCACGAGCTGAAGTAAATCGCCTCCGGCCTTACTTCAGACAACTTCATAGTCATGCCGATGTTCGGCACTAAAGTATTTCCGGGGCACTCGCACCTCACAAAGCCAATCACTCTAACAGGCTCGTCAAACTTCCCCTCTCCCAGCGCAGCAGCCTTCAGACAGCGCCACTCACCGGGGCAGCCGTAGGTCTCGTTCATGTAGCTCCCACAACCGACTATAAAAACGTCTCTCATGATGTTATGTCAACAATTTTTTTAAAAAATTTTCTAAACAAAACTACCACCTGCTGCAAACATACTCTGCAAATCCCATCGCGTCTCTAACCTCAATCTCTACGCCGTTAAATGAAAAATTTGCCTTAAAACAGCCGAAAACCTCGTGCTGCACGCTTTTAAGTAGAATTAAGTTTTTTTTTGGAATGCTGTCCATTTCTGGCTGAAGAAGTTTTAAATCCACATCTAAGCCTTTCCCCATGAATTTTCCCAAGAAATATGCAAATGTCTGTCCTTTTCCCCTTTAAAAACCTCAACCTTATTTTTCCTGATTCATAAACAATATCCTCCTCAACAATCTCCCGCTGCACAGTCAGAAGAGCAGGGATGGAATGTACATAACCTCGACACCGTCCTTGTAAACCGTGATGTCTCCACCGCTCTCCGAAACAACAACTGCAATCGCCTTCGTCTCCTTCGTTATGGAAGCACAAGCGATGTGTCTCCCACCAAGGCCCCTCTTAATCCTCGACGCAAGTTCCTTGGCTGATGCCTCTATGTATCTCCCGCATGCCACTATTAGTCCATTCTCATCAAGAACAAAAACCCCATCAATCTGGGCGAATTCCATCACACTTTCCCAGTTTTCAGGATTTTTTATATCCCTGTCAGCCTCCTTGTGCCCCTCATACGGGTTTATAACGAGCTGGCTTGACCTGTTCATGACCTCCTCAACATCGCCAATGACAAAGGCCGTTCCAATTCTTCGCCCCTCCCTTCCCTTGTGGGCTATGTTTAGGGCTACGGTCAGTACTGCCCTGAAGGCCTCTGCATCCACCCTCTCAACGCACTCTTCAACCGCCCTCAAAAAAGAGCTTTTTTCGGGCTCAAAAATCGTGAGAGCTTTTAAGTTCTCAGTATCAATAACAACAACTGCCCTCCCTATCTCCAAACCCTTCAGATACATGTAAGCCGAAATGTACTCCTTAGTTCTGTAAATCTGGGAGAACTTCTCCGCAATTATTTTCTCATCGCTCTCTTCCAAATAGAAAATCATGCTGTCAAGGAGTGTGGCAAATTTTTTTGGAGCCTGAATAATTTCCAAATCCTCAATAGTGTGCTCGTACTCCACTCTACTCACTATTGCTATCCTACCTATCCCCGAATTTTTTGCAATGCTGATGGCGCTGTTAACAAGTGCTGAAAGCATTCAATCTTAAAAGTGATGAAAAAATTTTAAACTTAACGCTTCAAAAATAACTATGCTCGAAAAAATGTTGTTTCCGACAGACCTGTCAGAAGCGAGTCTGAAAATTCTCGAACATGCCCACGATTTCAGTAAAATTGGCGTTGAGAGAATGGGAATTCTTTTCGTCATCAACACCACAAAACTGAGTGAAGTGAGTGGTGGAATCGACATTGACCACTACATCGACGAGGAGGTAGAGAGAGGAGAAGCAAAAATGCCCGAAATTGTAAAAAAGGTTGAGGAGTCGGGAATTAAAGCAGAAGTTATTCGCCCCTTCCCTGCCGGAAACCCCGTTGTCGAGATAGTAAAGGAATCGCAAAAATACGATTTTGTGGCAATAGGTTCGAGAGGAGCCAGTTCTTTCAAAAAAATACTCCTTGGGAGCGTTTCAGAAGGAGTTTTGCATGAAGCAAAAGTTCCCATTTACGTTTTCAGGTATGGAGAAGACATTCAAAACCTCTTCGAAAGAATCCTCGTAGCCTATGACTTTTCAGAATGGTCGGAGAAAGCCCTCGATTATGCAAAATACGTTGCAATGAGAAGTGGAGGAGAGCTCCACATCCTTCACGTTTCAGAGAACGAGAGCGAGGCAGAGCTGAGAGTTTTGGAGGAGAGTCTAAGGGCTGAGGGAATTGACGTCAAAATCCACATAAAAAGCGGTACCCCGCACAAAGAAATACTTGCCGCAATAGATGAGGTGAAGGCCACTACAGTTTTCATGGGCTCAAGAGGAGTGGGGGGGATTAAAGCAATGCTTCTGGGTAGCACTTCTGAAACAGTTATAAGACGCTCACCTGTTCCCGTTTTCGTCACAAAGAGGAGGGATAAGGATTGAGAATGAAAGGCATAGCCTGGAAATTTGGAGATGATATATCGACAGACCACATAACTCCTGGGAGGTATTACCACCTCAGAAGCAACATGCCAGAGCTCGCAAAGCACATAATGGAGGACGCTGACCCGGAATTCATGAAAAAGTTCAGGCCCGGTGATTTTATCGTTTCGGGAAAGAATTTTGGCATGGGAAGCAGCAGAGAGCATGCGCCACTTGCCTTAAAAATTGCAGGTGTTTCTGCGGTGATTGCAAAATCCTTCGCAAGAATATTTTACAGAAACGCCTTTAACATTGGACTTCCACTTCTAATTGCCAACACCGACAGCATAGAGAGTGGAGATGAACTTGAGGTCGACCTGTTAGAGGGAATAATCGTTAACAGAACGAAAGGAGAAGAAATCAGGGTCAAACCCATTCCAGAAATCATGCTCAAGATTCTGAATGAAGGAGGACTTGTGAGCTACGTGAAAAAACATGGGGACATAAAGATTTAATTTCAGTCGGATTTCTTCTCCATTTTTTCAAGCATCACCAGCACTCCTTCAGCGAAATCCCCTGTCATAGTGGCTATGGAACTCATTTGTGAACTTTGAGGCTGTTCATGTTATTTCCTATACTTTGCCCATTGTTATTGAAAATCACGGGATTAATAACTCATAGAATGCAAGATTTCATTTAATTATTGCTTTCTTCTTGAAGTTTTCAGAAATGCCTGAATAATTATGATTATCTTGCTGATTACAATTAACATAAGGAAAATTATATAATATATTTTGGAGATAATTCGGTATGAGAATGCTTGCTTTGCTGGTGTTGCTGGTTTTTGCCGTGCAGGTGGCAGCGGCCGAAGACTTCAGGCCGGTAGTGTTTGTGCACGGTCTTGCGGGTTCTGCTGGACAGTTCGAGAGTCAGGGGATGAGGTTTGCTGCAAACGGATATCCGGCAGAGTACGTCAAAACCTTCGAATACGACACGATTTCGTGGGCTCTGGTTGTGGAAACTGACATGCTCGTAAGTGGGCTGGGGGGCGAGTTCGGGCTGAACATCAGCCAGATTATCGACCCTGAAACGCTGGACAAGATACTTTCCAAGAGCAGGGAGAAGCTGATTGACGAAACCTTCAGCAGGCTCGACAGGGTCATCGACGAAGCTCTCGCTGAAAGCGGAGCGGATAAGGTGGACTTGGTCGGGCACTCAATGGGAACGTTTTTCCTGGTCAGATACGTCAACTCCTCTCCTGAGAGGGCTGCGAAGGTT
>DAINRD010000081.1:0-7140 GCA_036742095.1 Archaeoglobus sp.
ATATATTATTCCTGACAATGCAATTATTTTAAAATTCTTGAATATTGTTTTAGCTATTTCCATAATAATTATCATAATTTTGATATAATAATAGAAACAGATACTACACTAAGCGCAACAAAAAGAGCTAAAAGTAATGTACGCTTATTCAAAAGCTCAGATTTGCCAACTTTTTGTATTTTTATAACAAAAAGCAAGTTTATCACGCTAATAATCCATATTACAAATGCGATTAACAATATATTTTCAGCTGACATATCTTATTCACCTCAATATTACTATAAAAAATAATGAATTATAGTAGTCCAACCCCGGCACCAGCGACAATTGCACTGCCTAGCGCAACACCAGTTAAACCGAGCAAGACTACATTGCTACCATAATACATTGCGATTGAGGAACCTATTGCAGTCCATCCACCAGCGACTAAACCTGCAGCTGTGGCACCTTTATCATTAACAACTCCTGCTATGTACAATCCCCCAACAACATCTCCAACAGACACTGGCACCACTGCCATCCCAACCATCGCCATGCAGATCGCCACTGCCAGCCACTTTATCACTTCTTCATTCCAGTCCTTAACTCCATACATCATTCAGTTCACCTCGACATGCTTCACCAAACCAACCATTGACACTTGCTATATTTAATCTTTACTCTATAGTAGCAAATAGCAAAAATTATAAACTCGACATCGTCCCGTGCAAGCATGAGATTAATAACAAACCCTGATGACTTCTTCCACTCGATGCTTAGCAAAAACACCAACCTTAAAAGACCAGCGTCAATTGTTCTCGCAATTTCGCTTCTTGCAGCTCTTTACCAGTACAGAGTGACGCTGAAGCTCTCTCAAGCTGTTCCTGAAAGCCTTCAATCTTTCTTCATAGCGGGAGCATACATACAGCTCGTTTCAACCTTTCTCGGATTCTTTGCTGTGTGGCTGATAATTGCCACAGTTATGCACGGCCTTTCAGCCTTCTTTGACGGCAAAGGCGAGTTCAGGAGAACCTTTGAGTTCGCGGGCTACGGATTTTTACCCTCTCTAATTGGTTCTGCCGTTACTGTTCCAGTGTCTCTTAAATATGTTGAGGGGGCAGCAATCCCGAAAATCGACGTTCAGGAGCTTGCGGCAAATCCGGAAATCCTCGTCAAATCACTTGTAAGCTACTTCCCCGACAGCTACGTTTATTCTGCCATCTTCCTGAACATCGCCGTTACCGCCTGGAGCTTCTTGATCTGGACTTTCGCCATTAAAAACGCTCGTGGTGTTGGGCTAAAGCAGGCAGCAGTTTGTGCTGCAATTCCAACGGCAATTTTTGGAATATATCAGGTTATGGCTCTGGTGTGGTTGCTGCAATAGCGCTGGGAGAAATTGTCGGATTGTTAGGTGATAGTGTTGCTGGATGATAGTCCTATTTTTTAAATAAAAGAGGATGAGCTATGCAGATGAGCGAGAAGGAATGCAGGAATTTGAAATTTATTTTATAACAAGAATAATTTTAAGTCGCAAAAAAAAGACATAACCACCACACCCAAACTTTAAATCCTTGCCAGCATAATAGTTTTCAATGGAAAGAGTCGAGGGCTGGCTCATCGATGCTGACTATGAAACAATTGATGGCAGAGCTGTGGTTAGGCTTTGGTGCAAGGACGAGCAGGGGATTTTTGTCGCTTACGACTACAATTTCGACCCCTACTTTTACGTGATAGGTGTTGATGAGGATATCCTGAAAAACACCGTAATTTCGACAAAAAAAGAGGTTGTAAAAGTAAAATCTTACGAGAAAGCTCTTTTAAAGTCCCTCAACAGGGAGGTTGAGGGGTACGTTGTTTACGCTCACCACCCACAGCAAGTTCCAAAGCTGAGGGATTACCTTTCCCAGTTTGGCGATGTGAGGGAGGCTGACATCCCCTTTGCCTACCGCTACCTGATTGACAGGGATCTGGCCTGCATGGATGGCATATACGTTGAAGGAGAGAGGTTTGAAGGGAAGTTAAGAAGCTACAGGGTAAATAAGGTTGAAAGAATTCCAAAAATGGAGTTTCCAGAACTCAATATGCTTGTTTTTGACTGCGAAATGCTCTCGTCCTTCGGCATGCCAGAGCCTGAAAAGGACCCTATAATCGTAATCTCTGTTAAAACAAATGATGAGGGCGAAACAATTCTGACAGGAGAGGAGAGAAAGATTATAGCGGATTTTGTAAGGCTAATCAGGGAATTCGACCCGGACATAATCGTTGGATACAATCAGGACGCCTTTGACTGGCCTTATTTGAGGAAGAGGGCCGAAAATTGGAACATACCGCTCAGCATTGGAAGGGATGGTTCAAACATAATCTTCAGGGGGGGAAGGCCGAAGATAACCGGCAGGCTGAACGTTGACCTCTATGACATTGCTGTAAGAATTTCGGACGTCAAGATTAAGAAGCTGGAAAACGTTGCCGAGTACCTCGGAACCAAGATAGAGATAGCCGATATCGAAGCGAAGGACATCTACAAACACTGGAGTGATGGAGATAAGGAGAAGGTCCTCGCCTATGCAAGACAGGATGCCATCAACACGTATCTGATAGCCAAGGAGCTGCTTCCAATGCACTACGAGCTTTCAAAAATGATTCGCCTTCCAGTTGACGATTTGACAAGAATGGGCAGGGGGAAGCAGGTGGACTGGCTTCTCCTCAGCGAAGCGAGGAAGCTCGGAGAGGTGGCTCCCAACCCGCCCGAGCACGGGATGAGCTATGAGGGAGCATTTGTGCTTGAGCCAGAGAGAGGGCTGCATGAAAACGTTGTCTGTCTCGACTTCGCCAGCATGTACCCGTCGATAATGATAGCCTTTAACATCAGCCCAGACACCTACGGATGCAGAGAAGACTGCAACGAAGCTCCTGAGGTGGGGCACAGGTTCCGCAAACACCCAGACGGATTTTTCAAGAGAATTCTGAAAATGCTGATTGACAGAAGGAGGGAAATTAAAGCCCAGATGAAGAATCTTGACCCAGAAAGTCCGGAATACCGGCTTCTCGACATAAAGCAGCAAACCCTCAAGGTTCTCACCAACTCCTTTTATGGCTACATGGGCTGGAACCTAGCGAGGTGGTACTGTCATCCATGTGCAGAAGCAACAACAGCTTGGGGCAGATACTTCATCAAGACCTCAGCAAAAATTGCAGAAAGCATGGGATTCAAAGTTCTTTATGGAGATACGGACAGCATTTTCGTAACCAAGGCAGGAATGACCAAAGAGGATGTGGAGAGGTTGATAGATAAGCTCCACGAAGAGCTGCCGATACAGATTGAAGTGGATGAGTACTACTCCGCCATATTCTTCGTTGAAAAGAAGCGCTATGCGGGGCTTACTGAAGATGGAAGGCTGGTGGTGAAAGGACTGGAGGTAAGAAGGGGCGACTGGTGCGAGCTGGCCAAGAAGATTCAGAGAGAGGTGATAGAGGTAATTTTGAAGGAAAGGAATCCTGAAAAGGCTCTTACCCTTGTAAAGGACGTAATTTCGAGAATTAAGAGTGGAGATGTCACTCTTGAGGATGTGGTGATTTACAAGGGCCTTACGAAGAAGCCGTCGAAGTACGAGTCCATGCAGGCGCACGTGAAGGCGGCGCTGAAGGCAAAGGAGATGGGAATGATATACCCGGTTTCATCGAAAATTGGATACGTCATCGTAAAGGGGTCGGGAAACGTGGGAGATAGGGCGTATCCAATTGATTTGATTGAGGACTTTGACGGTGAAAATCTGAAAATTAAAACAAAAAGCGGAATTGTAGTTAAAAGACTTGATAGAGACTACTACATCGACAATCAAATTCTGCCATCAGTCCTCAGAATTCTGGAGAGGTTTGGATACAGCGAAACTTCGGTTAAAGGAAAGTCCCAGATGAGCCTCGATTCATTCTTCTAATACCCACCCTCTTTTAAAATAACCAAATCAATCACGCAGCATTTCAACTCTATTGCAATTTTCCAGATTCAACTTACAACCGTGGTTTACTGCTGTGACCTTATCTGTGCGTAAATAATTTTAAAGTAAACTTATGCTTGATATTACGTGGTAAAAATTAAATAACCGAAGTAAACTCTCCAACATGGACTTGCTTAATCCGAAAAAGTATAACGGAGACCATCTGGATGAGAAAGGCAGAGAAATAATGCTGAAAACCATCGAGTTTTTCGAGAACATGGGAAAGGCAAAGCTGAAGGAGAAAGCGAGCAAGAGGGAGTGGTATGCGGACTTTCTGGAGTTCGTAAAGGAGAACAAAATCTTCTACACCCTCATGACTCCTCCTGAGTACGCCGATGGCGACCCCAACGTGAGGTGGGACACCTGGAGAATTTGCGACTTCAGCGAGCTTCTCGCTTTCTACAGCCTCGACTACTGGTACACGTGGCAGGTTACGGTTCTCGGCCTCGGGCCAATCTGGATGAGCAAGAATGAGAAGATAAAAAGGGAGGTTGCAGAGCTTCTAAAGAACGGAGCAGTCTTTGCCTTTGGTTTGTCGGAAAGGGAGCACGGGGCTGACATCTATGCCACTGAAACAAAGCTCGTCCCTCAGCCTGATGGCACCTACAAGGCTTACGGGAGGAAGTACTACATCGGAAACTCCAACGTTGCGGCAATAATATCGACCTTTGCGAGGATTGCTGACCCAGACGGCAGTTTGCCCGACAAGCCCGACAAGAGCAGATTTGCCTTCTTCGCACTCAGAAGGGATGAGAGATACTACGAGCTTATAAAGAACATCGTCGATGCGCAGATGTTCGTTGGAGACTTCCTGATTCACGATTATCCCGTAACAGAGGATGACATCCTTGAGATTGGAGAGGAGGCCTGGGACGCTGCTCTGAACACCGTAAACGTCGGAAAGTTCAACCTTGGCTGGGCCTCAATCGGAATCTGCACCCACGCCTTCTACGAGGCAATAAACCACGCCTCTAAGAGAAGGCTTTACGGGATGTACGTTACCGACTTCCCGCACATCAAAAGGCTTTTCGTTGACGCCTACGCAAGGCTCATGGCCATGAAGCTCTTCGCCAGAAGGGCGTGCGACTACATGAGGGTTGCTTCGAGGGAGGACAGAAGGTACCTGCTTTACAGCGCCATGGTGAAGTCGAAGGTGACGAGGGAGGGAGAGGAGGTAATCAACCTGCTTTGGGATGCCATCGCAGCTAAAGGATTCGAGAAGGACACCTACTTCGAGATGGCAGCAAAGCACATTAGAGCACTGCCCAAGCTCGAAGGAACTGTGCACGTGAACATGGCTCTGATACTGAAATTCCTGCCGAAGTACCTCTTCGAGCCAGCAGAGTTCCCAGAAGTGCCGAAGATGGATGTGCCCAAGCACGATGAGTTTCTGTTCAATCAAGGGCCTTCAGGTGGTTTGAGCGAGGTGAGGTTCCACAGCTATCAGGAGGTTTACGACAGCTTTGATTCGCCGAACATCAACGTCTTCAAGGAGCAGATTGCCACCTTCAGGGAAATGTGCATGGTTGCTCCTCCATCACCAGAGCAGATGAGGGACTTCGACTTCATGGTCACCTGGGGCGAGATGTTCACACTCCTCGTCTACGGCCACCTGATTCTTGAAGCAGCTAAAATCTACGATGTCGACAAAGATTTGCTTGAGGAAATCTTCGACTTCATGATCAGGGACTTCTCCAAGTTTGCGGTTGAGCTGCAGGCAAAGCCGTCAGCAACTGAAAAGCAGATTGAGTACGCGATGAAGATGGTAAAGAGGCCTGTGCCAGATAAGGAACGCTTCGAGAGAATGGTGAAGAAAGTCTACTCCTACGCAGACGCCTATGAAATGAACCCCTGATTTCTTTTTTCTTTTCCTTTGAATTAAGCATCTCAAAATCTCAAGTATCTCCTAATCTTCGATGCACAGTCTTCGCAGAAGCTAATGGGTTTTCTGTCCACCTCCATAACTGAATTTGAGAATTTCATCACGCAGTGATTGTTGCAGTGAATCAGTCCCAGTACGTGTCCTATCTCATGCACGGCCTCTTTCACCACTCTCTCTCTGTAAAGGTTATCATTGGGAGTTGTTAGGCGGAAAACAGAAATTATCGCCCTTGAACCATTAAGCTCTGCCTCTCCAAAAAGAAAGTTCATGCCCTTTGCATAGATGTCCTTTCCAGTCACTCCCAAGGTAACTCTCAAAGGTTTCATGAACCGAAGGAGACAGGTGGAGTTGTATTGCTTCCTGAAAACGTTATAGCATCTGAGGCTTGCCTCAAAAGCTGGTAATATGTTGATCTCAGCATCGAAAACGTTTGGGAGTGAGTTGGCCAGAATTTCAACGCTATGCCTGTTAACCGATAATGGCTGTATGTAGATTTTCACATTACACCTCCCAAAACCTGAAAAATCTCGGCTACCCTCTGAGCCAGCACCTCGGCCACATCAACTCCAAATGTTGTTAGAATGTACCACCCTCCGTAAATCGTTCCAATCATGCTCCCCACATTGGTGAGTGCTGCAACTAACAGAACTCTGAAAAAGTTGTTAGACAGCATTTCATTGAAGTTGCTGGCTTCGGCAAGCTTTGAAAGGTCATCAACAGTGGGCTTTCTGATCCATGCCTCCACGATTCCCGAAACCCATCCAGCTGCAATCATGGGATTGAGGGAAGTCATCCAGGAGCAAAGAAAGGCGGTCAGCACAGATAGCGGATGACCCCTGGCCAAAGCTGCACCAACGGCTGAGAGAACTCCGTTTATAAAAAACCAGAAAAGGAATGCACTGATCAGAACCTCTGTGTTAAGGGAGGTGGCAATCAAAACGAAGGTGGCAATAAGAATGGCTGCAAAAACACCAGATAATATTTTAAGCGCACTTCTCCCCTTCTTTACCTCCTCAAGCTCTCTTAAATCGACAGGAATATCTTTGAGTCTCTGAATAGCCTTCTCTATACCCTTCCTGTGTCCGGCCCCCACCACCGCCACAACTTTGTTGTATCTCGCCATCGCGTTAACGAGATTTGCGGCCATGTAAAGGTCTCTTTCGTCAATCAGGACTCTTGCAGCGTTTGGGGATATGTCCCTGAATTCCTTCATCAGCAGGTCGAGGACGTCCTCCTCAAGCATTTCGTCTATTTCAATTTCCTCTCCGCTGAAAGTACTTTTAA
>DAINRD010000082.1:0-7139 GCA_036742095.1 Archaeoglobus sp.
GATTTTCCCTGCAACATTTTCTGATGGTAACGATGTAGTTACCATCAGAAAATGTTGCAGGGAAAATCGTCACTTCGCACTGCCCATCCAGTATTGCCTTTGCCCTTGCGTAGAAAACGGGTGTTTTGTCGCTCTCCACAACGCTCTGGAATGTCCTGTTTTCCCCTGCCGGGAGTGGAAAAGTCTCGTTGTAAAGTGGTTCCCTGTCGGTGAATGTGTAGTCGTCGATTTTCAGAACATACCAGGCCTCAAAGCTAACGTTAACGTCCTCATCAAGGGGATTCTGAACTCTGAAGGTGGCAAACCACTGATTTCCGGCTCTCTCCTTTTCAATTGATAGGAGCAGGTCAACACCATACTCAACGGGAACATAGTCCGTCAGCTTGAAGGAAAGGTTTGAATCGGGGATTTGAGCTGAGTACCCTGAAAAGAGGATGGAGAAGGATTTCTCATTTCCAGCAGGAATGGTTGAGTAAAAGGTCAGCGTATCTCCCGCCTGACAGCCGATACACTCCAGAAAATTGGCGGGCTTTGGGATTTCAAGCCCGACGTCAACAGCTTTACCGTAGCTGTTTTTTATGGTGAAGGTGATGTTAACAGCCCCACCCTGAAGCTCTGCCGTGTGAGTGATTGCGAGGGGGAAATTTTGGGGGCTTAGCGTTTTGTAGGGGTCTATTTTGAGGTTGGAATTGGCTGAGATGAGCGGAATGTAAGCGAACTCGTTTCTGTAAGAGAGGTTGACGTCGTAGAGGTCGAAGGGGTAGGGGTTGGTGAAGTTGATAACCATCCAGTCCCTTCCAACCTCCTGAGTGGCGTTGGGATAAAAAACAGCCTCCCTTATCTCGTAAATGCAGGCTGTTGAGGGAGAAATCAGGATAAGCAGGGAGAGCAAAGCCAAGAACCTCATCGCCTCAACCCTAAGAGCAGCACTACAAAGGCTACCACCAGCAGCGCACCCCAGAAGACAACGTAACCCCTTACTGGAAGCGTTGGTAGAGGCAGAAGTGAGAACTCTGCGGTAAAGAAGGCTATGCTCCCCGCCGGAAGATTAGCTTTCCACATCGGAGAGTTTTCTGCAGGTGGCTCTGCGTAGGTGAGCTTCCAGTCGGAGTTGACGGTGATTTCGAGATTTCTGATGTCCGTGTCAGTTCCAACGGGTATTGTGACGGACTTGAAAAGCAGGCCGCTGTCAACGATGTCAGCTTTGTACTCCACGGTGAAATTCAACTCCCCCTTGGGTTCTATGGGATACCAGATTTCGTAAACAATAAGCGTGTAATCCTCCTTCTCCTCAACGGTCACCTTGAAGTTCCTGTTCTCAGAATAGGCTTTTGCATCAAAAACCTTCACGGGTTTTCTTTCCTCAGTAAAAGGGATGGAGATGAAGCCAACTTTAACGGGTTCAGCCTTCTGGAGCCTTATCTCTCCAATACCCGGAACGACGGGCTTGTCAATCAGATTTTTAAGGGTGATGTCGTAACGAACGTGGGCAAGGGTGTCAGCATCGACATCAACGGTAATCCTGAAACTGGAAATTTCCTCCACCTTCTGAGCCTGAACGGTAGGTAAAATCAGAAGTAGCGCAATTATCACCCAAACCCTTGCCATCATGCTAAAAAAGGGAGGAAAATTTAAAAAATTAACTTCTCTTTCTGTAACTCACGACTGCTGTCAATCCGACAAGGGCCGTTGCGAGCGCCATGACAGACTCGTAGCTCGTCGCCTTGGCACCGCTGACCAGAGTGATTTTTGGCGATGTCTGTTCGTTCATTGAGAGTATTGGGTCAATACCCACTATGAAGGCGTCGAGGAGCTTGTAGTCACCGCTGCCCTGAATCTGGTAGAAGATTACAACGCTCTTGTTGTCCTCAATTTCCTGATAGTCATTGTAGGCACCGTCTCCATCCGCTCCACCTTCAAGTGGGTTGAGGCGCCACCAGTATCCCGTCTTATAGCCGCTCATCGGATTGTCAACGCTACCATTTCCGGCGAACATCGAGGACTTGTTGACCCATTCTGCATCTCCGGTTGTAGTCCAGTCATCATCTCCAGAAACTCTGCTGAAATTCTTTGGAATCATGTCGTAAACGTAAACAAACGGCGATTTCTCACCTCCAAGGTTCTCGACGACGAGGGTTATGTTGTAAACGTCATTGCCCGCTGACTCCACGTGCTTTGTAACCTTGACAAGGTAGCTGCCGATGACGTAGATTCTTTCGATGACGTAGGTGTTGCCGCCATCCTTGATGTTATCCTGCCCTACTCCCCATCCTGTGTTGTCATCTTTAGCCAGTTTGAAGGTCACGTTGCCCCAGATGATTGGGACTTCGTCATACGTGAATGTAAGATCGTCGTAGGATTTATACACATCTCCTGGACCAATATTTTCGTTTACAGAGTTGTTGACAACGCTTTCAATTTCTGAATAATCGTCTCTATCAGTCGCCCAGATCCTGTAAGCTTTCACGACGTAAGTGAGCCCGGATGCAGTATTCTTTATAGTTACATTTCCTTTCCATTGGTTCTCATCGGGACCAAAAGGTCCGCTCTTGTTAACTGAAATGTCCGCATCGCCGATTGCAAAGACGTCAATTATCTTTGTTCCGCTGATGTTTCCGCTGATTGGACCAAACTGGAAATAAGCTTCGCCGAATCCGACCAGCCTTGATACGAACGCCTCATTGGAAGAGTAGTTACCCTTTACCTCAAAGCTCACATTCTGCCAGTTCCCCCTCGATAATGAAAGACCATCGATTATCGTTTTTGGATTGAAACTACCATCGGCGAATTCGAGATTTAGCCAGTTGCTGTCATAACTCGTATTCAAGTTCTTGTTCACAGTCAAAGTCACTGTTGGTGTGTTTCCCAGCGCCGTGTTGCCCCACCACGTATCATTCAGCGTAACATTGAAGTAAACCGTCCACGTGTAGTTTCCACCTTTCGGAATCTTTGCGGGGTCGTATTTCTCCTCTACGATGAAGGGTGCTCCTTTGTCAATACCCATCGCTGAGTCGTTAACGTCATAAGTTGCCGCAACAACTGATTGACCTGCTTCAAGCAAGGGTATGTGGATGTAACAGTTTGCGCCACTGTAAAAACCTCCTTCACTGGTTATTTTAGCAGGAACCGAGGATACAACGTAACTGCCCTGACAAGAATTTCCGGTTACATTCTTCAAGTCAACAGCCACCCAGATGTCCATTATATCTTCGCTAGCGTTGTTTTTGACAATTATACTCCCTTTAACATCAGTCGAATACGTAAAGCTCGCCGTTCCATCTGACCCAACGCCATCAGTATCAATCGTACTGTTCACCCTTTCCTCAATGCTCACCTCTAAGGGCGCCGCTGAAGTGTTGATGATTATTACCATGAAAATCATAATTACTATAGCGGCCTTTATTCCTCGAAATCTCCATCCTGCCATGCTTGTTATGGTTATACGCATATATAAAAATTTTTCGGAGTCTTTAATACATTGGCTTTAGAGTATATAAAACACCAGAAAACGTTTAATACTTTGTTGATTTTCTGAATGTGAAATGGCTGAGAATAATGGCTACGAATACGTGGTAATTGGCTGCGAGGCTGCTGGAGTGGGGCTGGTAAGAGAGCTCAGTTCAGCAGGTAAAAAAGTTCTTGCTGTGGATAAATCCCAGGAGAAGGTCGAATTGCTTGAGGATGAGGGTTATGACGCTGTAATTGCTGATCCAGCTGACGAGAAGTTTTACAAAACCATAGACTTCGAGAGTGTTTCTGCTGTTCTCATTACTGGAACCGACGACCACTTCAACCTCGAAGCCCTCAAAGCCCTGAGAAAGGTTAACGGAGAGGTTTTCACCATCGTCAGAGTTTCTTCGACAAAGTTGAAGGAGGAGTTCGAGAGCAGCGGTGCGAACCTGGTTGTCCTCGTTGCGGATGCGGTAAAACAGGCCTTCATGGACAAAATAAAGAGGGCCGAGACGCTGAAGAAGGTGGCGAAGCTGAAGGGTATTATGGAATCGCTTAAGGGTAAGAAGCTCGGAATATTCACCCACGACAACCCCGACCCTGACTCAATGTCCTCAGCCTATGCTCTGAGAGAGATTGCAAGGCAGTATGAAGTTTCAGCCGACATTCTCTACTACGGGGAGATACTCCACCAGAAAAACAGAGCGATGATGAACCTCCTTGGGATTCCAATGGTCAGGGCGGAAGAGGTGGACCTCTCTAAATACGAAACCTTCGCCATCGTAGATTCCTCTGGGCCGGGCATCAACAACTCCATCCCGCCAGAACTTGACATCTCCATTGTAATCGACCACCATCCTGCGGAGAAGGTGGTTGCACAGTTTGCAGATTTGAGGGATGACGTGGGGGCAACGGCAACCATTCTGACAGAGTACATAAGGGAGCTGAAAATTGTTCCCAGCAAAATTCTCGCAACGGCTCTCTTCTTTGGAATAAAAAGCGAAACGGACGAATTCAAGAGAAACACGAGAACCGCTGATTTCCTCGCTTCAGCTTTCCTCTACCCCTTCGTCGACCACGATTTGATAGAGAAAATCGAGGGGCCTGCCGTATCAACGGAAACCCTCGACATTCTGGGAACGGCGATAAAGAACAGACAGGTCTACTCAAGCTTCCTGATGAGCTTTGCGGGGTTCATCAATGACAGGGACGCATTACCACAGGCAGCAGACTTTCTGCTCAGACTCGAAGGCATTTCAACGGTGGTTGTTTTCGGTGTCGTCAAGGACACGGTTTACGTCTCCGCAAGGAACAAGGACGTGAGACTTCACATGGGAGAAGTGCTGAGAAGGGCTTTCAGCGATGTTGGCAGTGCTGGCGGGCATGCTCACGCAGCAGGAGCTCAGATACCACTCGGAATTTTCGGAGAGACTACAGAAAAGGAATTGCTCGCAAAGCTCATCACCGAAGCCATAAAGAAGAGGCTTTTATCTGCTATGGGTATAGAGCAGCAGTCCTGAAAATTTTAAATGCACCCCTCCCAACGCTGCAGAGATGAAGCTGAACATAGTTGTTGTTGGAGTTGGTGGGCAGGGTGCATTAACAACCTCAGGGCTCATTGCGAGAGCTGCCATGAAGGCTGGGCTAAATGTCGTCACCGCCGAAACCCACGGAATGGCTCAGAGGGGAGGAAGTGTTGAAGTTCACGTTAGAATTGGAGACGTCAGGGCCCCCCTCATTCCTGAGGGAGGGGCAGACGTGATGATAGCCCTTGAGCCAGTTGAGGCACTTCGTTACACCAGGTTTCTTAACAAGAACTCCCTCGTTATTCTGAACACCAGAAAAATAATTCCTCCATCAGTAACAGCAGGAGCCGGAAAATACCCCGAAATTGACGAGATAATTGAGGACTTGAGGAAGATTACTCCGCGAGTCATACCCGTCAACGCATCCGAAATTGCTGAAAAAGCTGGTAGCATTCTGGCAACGAACGTTGTCGTTGTAGGGATGCTTTTTGGATATTACAGCATGCCTTTCAGCATCGAGCACGTTGAAGAGGCAATAAAGGAGACAATGAAAAGCAAAATTGCTGATTTGAACCTCAAAGCGTTAAAAATGGGGTATAATCAGGCTATATCAGCCCGGCCCTCTGCAGTATAAGCAAATCTTCAGTTTCTATTTTCTCTCCTCTCTTGAACATCTCGTAAATCTGCTTTGCCTTCTTTAGCAGTTCCTCTCTCTCCCTCTGCTCCTTGGTCTTGACCTGCTTCGACTTCAGGGCTTTGATGACCTTCTCAAGGTCCTTGATGTCCTTTCTCCTCTTTATGGCCTCGTTGTGACATCTGTCAGCTTCTTTCTTGCTTTCCACGAACTTCTCGTGCATCTCATCTGCAAGCTTTCTCTTCTCGTCAATCTCGCTGAACATCTGGGTTAGCTGCTCGTGGTATTTGTCAGCCTCCTCCGCATAGACCTTCAGCTCGTTCAGCAATTCCTTTGCCTGATTCTTCAGCTCCCTTATGCTTGAAATCAGCCTCTTGAAC
Source organism: Archaeoglobus sp. (assembly GCA_036742095.1). GTDB lineage: Archaea > Halobacteriota > Archaeoglobi > Archaeoglobales > Archaeoglobaceae > Archaeoglobus. Next base: position 5,991 of record DAINRD010000082.1, read on the forward strand.
TCCTCATGCCTCTCAAGCTGTGCCTTCCTCTCCTCAAGCTCCTTCCTGAGCTTAGCTATCCTCTCAACCAGAGCCCTCTCCTTCTCTATGGTCAGCACCGCTGTCTGTTGCTTGAACTCAAGACGCCTTATTTCCTTCTCAATCTCACCAAGTGGTCTGCCCCCTTTGTCAATACTCCTTCTGAGCTTGTCCACTTCCTTGTAAAGCTCGTCAACTTCCTTGAAAATCTCGTTTCTCTTTTCCCTGATTTCCTTTACCTTTGCATTCAGCTCATCCCTCTTCGCCTTCACGTCCTTCGTGGCGGCGAGCAACTCTCTGACCTGCTTGTTGAGCTCATCTCTCCTGTTGGCATACTTTCTCGCAGCGGCGTTTAACTCATCCCTCCTCTTTATGAAATCCTGCAATTCCCTTTCCAGTTGTTCTTTCCTTTCTTCCAACTTCTCCAGCATCATGCTCTCACAACAGCGTATTTTTTGGAAAACTCTGAGGTCACTTAACAGGCATTTCAAAGACTGGATTTAAATTTTTCTCTTGGTTACCTATCAAGTCTCAAACATAATTTTTCACCAAATACTTAAATTAAAACCCTCCGAAAATCGCAGAAAAATTAAAATATTTTGAAAAAATTTAATTGGAGTACATCTGCCTGAGAACTTTCTTGTCTATCTTTCCAACACTTGTCTTCGGTATCCCCTCGACAATATCGAATCTGTCAGGCACGGCCCACTTGGTAATCTTGCCCTCTTCGACGAACTTCATGAGGTGAGCTCTCAGCTCTTCAGGAGTCGGCTTCTCTCCGGGCATTGGGACTATGATGGCGAGCGGTCTCTCACCCCACTTCTCATCCGGGATGCCGATAACTGCAACCTCCCTCACTTTGGGATGCAGGCTCAGCAGGTTTTCGAGTGTCAGCGTGGAAATCCACTCTCCTCCGCTCTTCACAACATCCTTGAGCCTGTCGACAATGGTGATATAACCCTCCTCATCCATGACCGCTATATCTCCAGTGTGCAGCCATCCTCCCTCCCAGAGCTCCTTTGTCTTCTCCGGATCTTTGAGATAGCTGTCAGTCAGCCACGGTGCTCTGACCACAACCTCTCCCATGTCCTGCTCGTCCGGCTTCACGTCAGTGAAATCGTCATGCACCAC
>DAINRD010000083.1:0-7136 GCA_036742095.1 Archaeoglobus sp.
AACAAGCTGCTTTACAAGATGAGGTGATTCTAATGCCAAAGAAGAAGGTAAAGAAGTTCCGGGGCTCAAGAACTTTTGGATGGGGCAGTCACAAGAAAAGGAGAGGAAGGGGTAGCAGAGGTGGTGCAGGTAATGCGGGCGTTCACAAGCACAAGTACATCAAATTCATTAAGCTCGCAAAGAAGGGCGAGTACCTTTTTGGCAAGCACGGCTTTACGAGGCCCAAGAGTATCAGGAAAGATTATCTGAACCTTCAGGCGGTTAAGGATACTCTGAGATGGCTCAAGGAAGAAGGAAAGCTCGACGACTACACCTATCGCTTCCTATACTCACGGCCTGAGCTGAATGCAGGCGATCTCGACGAGATAATCGACAGGCTTGTGAATCTGGGGCTGGCAGAGAAGGAAGGGGACGTTTACAGGATCGATTTGACGGAACTCGGCTACAGCAAACTTCTTGGTTCAGGAAAGGTAACGAAGAAAATGGAGGTTAAAGTCTTCGAGGCAACGCCCAAGGCCGTCGAGAAGATTGAGGCTGCTGGAGGTAAGGTTGTGGCCGAGTAAAGGGGTTGATTGAATTGGAATCTGCTATAAGAGCCTTACAACCTTATTTTGAGCGCATACCCAGCGTGGAGAGGCCTAAGGGACACGTCCATTTCAGGGAGAAATTTGGATGGACTGTAGCAATACTCCTTCTCTACTTTATCCTGTCTAACGTTCCGGTTTTCGGCCTCTCTCCCGAATCAATAGACATATTTGCTGCCTACAGGGCCCTTTTTGCAGGTGCTACGGGCTCAATAATTGCCCTGGGTATAGGCCCGATTGTTACAGCCTCAATTATACTTCAGCTGCTGGTTGGTGCTGGCATAATAAGGCTTGATTTGACAAATCCGGAGGACAGGGCAGCTTATCAGGACTTTCAGCGCTTCCTCGTCTTTGTGATGATAGCTGTCGAAGCCTTCCCGCAGATTGCCGGAGGGCTGTTATTGCCCGACTTGAACCTCGCAGCCCAGCTCGGCGTATCACCTAACTTCATTTCATTCCTCATATTCATTCAGCTCTTCATTGGTGGAGTTTTGATAGTGTACATGGACGAGGTTGTTTCAAAGTGGGGTATTGGCAGCGGTGTCTCGCTCTTCATCCTCGCCGGAATTGCCCAGTCCATTGTGGTGGGTCTCTTCAACTGGGTTATACCACCGAACTCAGCAATGCCAGCGGGTATAATCCCAAGATGGATATGGATTGCCCAGAATTATCCGCTCGACCAGCTGTTCACGGGGAGCGGGCTGGCATTCCTCATGATAGAGGGGGGAATTCTCGCCCTCATTACCACTGCTGCAATAATCCTGCTCGTTGTCTTCTTTGAGGGAACGAGGGTTGAGATTCCTCTGGCCCATGCAGTGGCGAGAGGTGCGAGGGGAAGATTTCCAATAAAGCTCATTTACGCCAGCGTTCTGCCAATGATTTTCGTTAGAGCCCTGCAGGCCAACGTGGTAGCTTTTGGCCAAATTCTTCATGCGAGAGGGGTTACGATATTTGGAGAGTTTGTCGATGGTAAGGCAGTTAGCGGGTTGATGTTCTTCCTGCAACCTGTCAGCAGTCCCTATGACTGGGTTCCATCGCTGGTCAAATCACAGGGTGCGGCCTTTGCAGCAATTCCAGACTGGATGATTTACCTGCATTTGCTGATTGATGCCCTCATTTTGGTTGTGGGTGGCATAATCTTCGCTTGGTTCTGGGTTGAGACGAGCGGAATGGATGCAAGAACTGTGGCTTCTCAGATTGCCAAGTCGGGAATGCAAATTCCGGGATTCAGAAAGTCCCCGCAGGTTCTCGAGAGGGTGCTGTCAAGATACATTCCAAAGGTTACAATTCTTGGTGGAGCGATAATCGGCATTCTGACGGTGATAGCCAACATGCTTGGAACAATCGGTAATGTGAGCGGAACAGGACTTCTGCTTGCTGTGAGCATTGCCTACAGGTTCTACCAAGATCTGGCAAAGGAGCAGCTCACAGAGATGCATCCGCTCATCAGAAGGATGCTCGGTGAAGAAGCATGAAGGCGGTAATTTCAAGGTTCTTAATGATTCTTGGAGCTTTGTTTTTCATTGGAATACTTTTCAGCAAGGAGTTTCGACTTGGGCTTGGGCAGGTTGTTGAATCTATTTTGTTTTTCCTCTCGCCCTATCCTTTTCACATCGTTATTTTAATAATGTCAATCATAACTGGAATTTATTCGAATCTCATTCAGAAGTTTACCATCGATTACAGGAGAATGAAGGAGATTCAGAAAATCATGCGTGAATACCAGAAGGAGTACATAGAGGCAACAAAGCAGAAAAACCAGTTCAAGCTCAAGCAGCTTGAGCAGAAAAAGAGCGAAATCCAGCAGATTCAGAGTGAGATGATGTCCATGCAGTTCAAGCCGATGTTCTACACCTTCGTAGTAACAATCCCCATATTCGCCTGGCTCTGGGAGAAAGCATCTGCCAGCTACGAACTTGTGACGGGAGCCACCAATTACGGAAATTTAACGACAGAATTGCCGGAGGTATTTCTTCAAACCCTGAGGCCAGAACTTTACACAGTTGTAGCACCCTTTGCGGGGCAGATACACGTCGTAACCCCCGTTCTGATTTTCCCGTGGTGGCTTTTCTGGTATCTGCTTTGTTCCATAACCTTCGGGCAGATCACAAAGAAAGTTCTGAGGGTAGGGGTGTGATATGAAAATTACCATTTCCGGACCTCCTGGGAGTGGTACCACAACGGTTGCAAAAATTCTTGCACAGAAACTTGGTTTTAAGCTTATCTCTGCCGGGGACGTCTTCAGACAGCTTGCAGCAAAAAAAGGGATGACTGTTGAGGAGTTCAGTCAGTATGCAGAGGGTAACCCTGATATTGACAAACTCATCGACAAAACCCAGCAGGAAATGGCTGAGAAGGAAAAGAACGTCGTGGTTGAAGGCAGACTTTCCGGGTGGTTTGTGAAAAACGCAGACCTTAAAGTCTGGATTTTTGCCGACCCTGAAGTCAGATATGCGAGAGTTGCAAACAGGGAAGGTAAGGACATTACCATCGTCAGGCAGGAAACAAGGTTGAGGGAAGAGCTCGAAAAAAGACGCTATACGAAATTTTACAGCATAGACATTGACAACTGGAGCATTTATGATATCGTAATCAATTCAGGGAGCTTTGACGCCGAAAGCATAGCAGAATTAATACTGAAGGCGATTGAGGTAAAAAAATTAAAGTTGGTCGAAGGTGATAACCCTCAGTGAAGTGGGAACCTTCACAACGCTTCCAAGCCTAACTCCAACAACGTAATCAAACTCCTTTTTTGCTGCGAGGTCAATTAGCCTTTGCGTAATCACTCCGTCGAAGACGATTGCACTCCCCTTCAAATTGTTGGTCTTCAGTACCTTTACAAGGTCTCTCACAGGTACTTCCTTTATCAGACTGAGGTTTCTATCCAGCAACCTTGCAGTTAACTTTCCTTTAACCGACTCCTTGTGCTCCTTTAACGCTATGGAGACGTTCTCCTTGGTTATATCAGCAACCTTGGTTTCTCTGACCTCTTTTAACTCCTTAGATTCTTTCTTTAGGACATGGAGCTGCTCCACCGGCACCTTGTTCCTCAGAGATTTCAGTATCTCCTTCTGCGTCAGCTCTTCAACTTCCTTTCCTTCTGGTGCCCTTGCCACATAGTCAACTTCAGCAACCTGCAGCAGTTCCTTGAGAATCAGATCTCCACCTCTGTCTCCATCCAGAAAAGCTGTCACAGTTTTCTTCTTGCTGAGTTCGACTATTGTTTTTGGTATGTTTGTTCCCTCTACTGCAATGACGTTCTTGATTCCGTGCTTCAGGAGGTTAAGCACATCCGCTCTCCCTTCGACAACAATGATTGCGTCTGACTCGTCTATGGCTGGTCCAGCGGGCAGTTTCTCCTCTCCGTACTCTATTATTTCATCTGCCCTTATTGCCTGCCTTACTATGTCAACTATCTTCTCCGACTCAATTTCTGGCTCCTCAAAGTGCTCTCTGAGTATGTCCATGGCTCTATCCACAATTTTCTTCCTTTTACTTGCCCTTACGTCCTCTATCTTCAGAACCTTTATTTTTGCTGAGCATGGCCCCACTCTTTCAATGGTTTCCAGTGCTGCAGCAAGAATGGCAGTCTCCACTTTATCGAGGCTCGATGGAACCTTTATCTCTCCGAAGCTCTTTCCACCTTTGCTTTCTATTTTTACCTCTATCCTCCCTATCCTCCCTGTCTTCTGGAGTTCTCTCAGGTCAAGGTCTCCTCCCAGCAATCCCTCAGTTTGCCCAAATATGGCTCCCACCACGTCAGGACGTTCAACAACACCTTCTGCTACGATTTCAGCATGAATTAAGTATTTTGTAGTGTCATTAGCTTTCATAGTTATCATACCTCCATCTGTTTCAGATGACATTCACATAAAATTCAACTTCGCCTTATAAATAGTTATTGCAGGTCAGGATGTGTTAAGAATATTCTGTATAACCTTGACCACGTCTCTTCTCGTGAAGGGTTTCTTGAGAATGTAATCGGCCCCGGCTTTAACAACCTTTTCTCCTTTTGAACTGGCGTAAGCTGTGATTGCAACGATTTTTGCCTGCGGGTCAATTCTCTTTATCTCCGAAGTTGCTTCGATTCCATTCATTATTGGCATCATGATATCCATTAATACGATGTCAGGTTTCTCCTCCTTGTATAGCTTGATGGCTTCCTTTCCGTTTGAAGCCTCAATAACCCTGTAGTCTTTGAGCATGATTTTCAAAATTTCACGCATCGCAATCTCATCATCAACGACCATGATCTTGATCATCCTCACACCTGTAAGAAATATCGTTTATGATTTTATAAACTTAGCCCTTCGTTATCATCCCGATAACCTTATTTGGCGAAGCAGACTTCAACTTTCACATGAAAACCGCAGTGATTACAGTCTACAAAAAACCATGCTTTCTCAGGGATAATGTGGAGCGTTTGAAAAAAGAACATTTCGATATTGTTGTTGCTGCTGATGAGCCAGATGAAGAAGTTATCAAAATTATTAACGAGTACGGGTTGAAGGCAACAATAAGTGGAAAAAGAAGAGGAAAATGGAAAGCCCTGAATGATGCGCTAAAGCTTGCGGATGGAGAATTACTTCTTTTCCTCGATTCTGACACGTTAATCTACAACCTGAGTGGGTTAAATGGTGCTGACGTAATTGAGATCCTTAAAGAGGTCAGAGGGAAAAGTGTGATTGAAAGGCTTGCCGCCGTGGACTATCTGGTGATGAGTGCGGGAGCGAAAGTGGCTTCCAGGTTCGGCTCCTGTTTAAGTGTGAATGGGGCGGCTTTTTTGGTGAAAAGAAAAGTTGTTGATGAACTTGGAGGCTTCAGGGCAAAAATAAATGAGGACACTGAATTTGGAGTGAGGGCCGGATTGAGAGGGTACAGGTATGCTGTGTGCGGCAGAGCCATAACATCCGCCCCGAAGACCTTTAAAGAGTGGTTGAAACAGAGAGAAAGATGGAGCGTTGGAGGGGCTGAGGTTTTGGTGGAGAACTTCTTCGAAATCATCAGAAGGCCGAGGTTGTGGATTCCCTACCTGATTTTCTTCTACCCTGCTATTTTCGGTTTCCTCGTTTCTCTGATACTTCCTGAAAGCTATTTTGCAAAGTTTCTTTACCTGTTTCTACCTTTCATTGCACTTGTTTCACCAAAACTCGCTTCCATGGCAATTTTGGCCGTTTACGAAATGGAAACTATCAGAAATTTCTTGGCAGCAATTTTATCCTTTTTCGCATGGTCGTCTTTTGTCGTATGCTTATCGAAGAAATTGGATTACAGAATAGAGCTTAAACTTCTTCCGGTTTACTATTTCATTTATTCTCCCCTCTGGGCGATTATCTGCTTCGTTTCCCTGGTTAAGGTTGTTGTTATCAAGGCAGCTGGAAGAAAATTGGAGGTTAGAGATTGGGTTGTTTAGCTTCTTAGAGCCTTCGTGGCCTCGGCAACCTCCACGATTCTTTTCGCAAGAGCCCTTGCAGAGTTAATTGCAATTTCGTCTTTCTTAACACTTCTCCATCCTGAATCTCCCTGAATAACGCCAACTGAGAACGCTCCTGTAGTTATGGGATTTTCGGTGATTGAGACTGGCAGCATCGCCTGTCCGAGAGCGTAAACAATCAAACTCATTGCCACGAATTCAGCCCCTCCATGTCTGAGTCCGGATGTTACAACTGGAGCAAAGACTCTGTTTTTTAGCCTGTAATTTCCCATTCTTGCCATTCTGCTCCTGTCAATCAGATTTTTTACGATGCCGGGGACGTTTCCAAAGTAGGTAGGTGCGCCGATGACTATTGCGTCAGCTTCCTGCATTTTCTCAAGCACCTTGTAAATGTCATCCTTCTGGCTGCAGTCTCCCTTCAGACAGGCATCACATCCCCTGCACTCCCTGATTTCGTAATCCTTGAGGTGGATGATTTCGGCCTCATGCCCCAATTTCCTGACTTCCTCGGCGATAACCTCCAGAAGAAACAGCGTGTTTCTCTTGTTTGGGCTTCCGTTAATGGCAAGAAGCTTCATAAGTTTGCTTGCTTGGAGAAGTATTTAACGTTTGTTCATTTCCTTAGTGGTTAATAGTAAAGTATAAGTAATGAGGAATTTTTCTCTTGCTATGAACGTAAGATTTGGAATGCTTCTCTCTGCCCCTATGCCAGCTCTCGATAAGGTCATGAAGATAGCCCTGCAGGCTGAGGAAAGCGGAATGGCGTCTCTTACAGTTCCCGACCACACTTTGATGGTTCCACCGGGATTTACACCCAATGCACTCTCCCTTCTCTCCGCTCTTGCAGTAAAGACTTCAAAGGCGATGATTGGCACCGGAGTTACAGACGTTGTTCGCCACCATCCATCAGTTCTGGCCCAGATTATGGCCACAATCGACCATCTCTCGCTGGGCAGGGCCTTTCTGGGAATAGGGACGGGAGAGGCTATGAACATCAGACCCTTCGGTATTGACTGGAGAATGCCCTACACAACGCTGAGAGAGGGTATTGAGATAATGAAAAGGCTCTGGACGGGAGAGAAGTTCAGCTACGAGGGCAAGAGGTTCAGGCTTGAAAA
>DAINRD010000084.1:0-3574 GCA_036742095.1 Archaeoglobus sp.
TTGGCACCTGTGGTTACAAGAGAGTTTACGAATCCCCTCACCATCATTCCCGCAACTATTTTTCTCATACCTGCAGGAATCATTGCTCCAGCCAGGGTGAGAAAAACAAACGAATCTTCCCTCACCATCTCCTCACATATTCTTGCAGCCTCGCCAAGTCTTCTCGCATTGAAGGCAGTGTTTGAGAGCATTTCGACGAGCTCTGAAACCCTGACACCCCTCTGGATTTCTGGACTGCTTACCTTCATGAATCTCAATATTTCAGTGAGGTTTAAAGCTCTTTCAAAAGGCATATATATCACCCTATATGCCAAACTTTGATGAAGGTACTGGTAAGCCCCATGAGTTTGGCCGAGGCTGTAGAGGCAATAGAGGGAGGGGCTGATATAATCGACGTAAAGAATCCCGTTGAAGGTTCACTGGGAGCCAACTTCCCCTGGGTAATTGCCGAGGTTGCAGAGCTTGCTAAGAAACATGGAAAGGAAATCAGTGCCACAACGGGTGACATGCCTTTTAAGCCCGGAACCGCAAGTCTTGCAGCCCTCGGTGCGGCTGTTGCCGGTGCTGATTACATTAAAGTCGGGCTTTATGGGGTTAAAAACGCTGAGGAAGCTTACGAAATGATGTCTGCGGTTGTTAGGGCTGTTAAGGACTACGACTCAAGCAAAAAGGTCGTTGCCGCAGGTTATGGTGACTTCTACAGGATATCTTCTGTCTCACCCCTTGACCTTCCTGCTGTTGTTTCGAAGGCTGGTGCTGACATAGTAATGGTTGACACTGCCATAAAAGATGGTTCATCCCTGTTTGACCACATGAAAATTGAGGATGTCAGGAAATTCGTAACTCTTGCAAAGGAAAACGGATTGATGGTAGCTCTTGCAGGAAACATAGGATGGGGCCACATTGAAATGCTTAAAGAACTCTCTCCTGACATTATTGGCGTTAGGTCGATAGTCTGCGAGGGGGACAGAAGCTCAATGATAAAAAGAGAGCTTGTCGTAAAGCTTATGGAAGCGGTACACGGGTAGAGCAGAGCTTTAGAAGCTCGCTCTCTCCCTCTCTTGTCCCCTTTGCAATAAGGATATCTCCGCTCAAAATTCTCGTATTTGCGGTAGGCCTCGTTATCCAGTCGTTTTTCCTCTTAATCGCCACAACATGCATCCCCGTGTTGCTTTCAACTCTTGCCTCGCCAAGGGTTTTGCCGTTAAGCGGCGAGTCCTTCCCAACAGTTATTAGTGTCAGCACCTCATCTGCCTCTCTCATCGCTTCCCTGAAAATCGCTGGAATCTCCATTTTGTCGAGGAGAACCTCTGCGATGTCCCTTGCTGCATCAGCAATCTGCTCTGAAGACGATGCGATTTCGATTATCGACATAAGTGGTGTCATCTGCTCCTCGCTGAAGTGTTTGCTGCACTTCAGGACGTTTTTCATGATTTCAAACTTGGCATTATCTATAATCTCCTCGAGGTAAACTACTTCGAGGGCAATTTCATCATTACCGTAAATCAGAGAAGAGTATGCAAGGTCTACAGCGAGTTCTGAGAGATTTTTAATCTCAATAAGCAAATCAACAGCCCTGTCGAGTTCTTCTATTTTAATGTCCGGAGGCTCAGATGGTGGTTGAATGTCCTTACCTGCCACAACCTTGTAAAATCTCGGAACTGCTGTGGGGTCACCTCTTGCAAAGAGTAAATCTCCCTTGTAGATGATCGTATCCCTGTCAGGATTGAAAATCCAGCTGAATCCACGCTTGATTGCGATGACCCTCATTCCCGTCCTCGTATGAAGCCTGATTTCACCGAGAGTTTTTCCGGCAATTTCAGCGTTTTCTGGCACCTCCAGCTTCACAACCGTCTCCTCTGAGTGATAAAGCATCAACTTTACCATTTCATCCGAGAGTCTCAGGTCTCTGAGCACGAGGGAAGAAATGTCAGCGGCAGCGCTGCTAATTTTCTGCCCTGCATTGGCAATCTGAAGGATGGATGAAACCCTCTCAGCCTCCTCCACTCTCCTTGCGGCAAGCACCGATACAACCCTGATCTGCTTCAGCAGGTCGAGAACTCTGCCTTCAAGCTCCAGAACTTCTTCGGCAATGTCCTCGTTGTTGTAAAGAATTGCCGAATAGGCAAGGTCGACCATCAGCTCGGTCGTGTCTTTAATCTCGACGAGCAGGTCCTTAACGGTACGGGGCATTTCAATTTTCCTTATTTCTCATCATATATTAATCTTTTTCAACAACTTCCAGATCCACTTCCTCGCCCTTTCTGTTGTAGCACTTCCAGCTGTTCTCGTCGTAGGGGTAGCAGACGATGATGTGGTATTTACCAAAGCGGGTGAAGAGGGCCATATCCTCCTCCGATGGTCTGCAGCTCGGCGATGGGTGGCTGTGCACTGTTCCGAATACCCTCATGCCGATGGGCAGCATGTCGAGGTGAATTACTGCAGAGACGGAGCCAGAAACAAAGGGGAGGAAAATAAGCTCGTCCATCACATCCCTGCTTCCACTCAGCAAAGCGATGAACTCATCCGGATGAGCACTCTTCGCCGCTTCCAAGATTGTCTTGAGCAAACTTCTGGAGATTTTCACAGGAACTCCCTCGGATCAGCTATGTAACCTTTAACGGCACTGGCTGCTGCTGTGGCTGGCGACGCAAGGAAAATCTCCGCGTTCGGATTGCCCATCCTGCCCTTGAAGTTTCTGTTTTGAGTGGAGACGCAAACCTCGCCATCGGCCAGAATTCCCTGGTGGATTCCCACACACGGCCCGCAGCCGGGGTTGAGTACCATTCCGCCAGCCTCGACGAAGGTTTTAATCAAACCCTTTTCGAGGGCCTGCAGGTAAACTCTCCTGCTTGCAGGGACAACGATGAGTCTCACACCATCCTTCACCTTCCTGCCCTTCAGGATTCTTGCGGCAATCTCTAAATCTGAAAGCCTGCCGTTGGTGCAGGTGCCGATGTAAACCTGATTCACCTCAGTCCCCTCAACCTCGCTAATCTCGGCAACATTGTCAACGTTGTGGGGCTTCGACACAACTGGAACGAGGGAGGAAACGTCCATGTAAATCTCCTTTTCGTAATCAGCATCCTCATCAGCCTTGACCTCTCTGAAATCCCCCTCCCTCCCAAGCTCGGCGAGGAATTTCCTCGTGTTCTCATCGCTCTCAAAAATTCCCGCTTTGGCTCCACACTCAACAGCCATGTTGGCTATTGTAAGCCTCTCTTCCACACTCATCGCCTTTGCACAATCCCCGTGAAATTCGAGGGCCTTGTAGGTTGCTCCGTCCACGCCAAGATCGCCGATGAGCTTCAGCATTACATCCTTGGCGAAAACCCCTCTGGGGAGAGAGCCGTCAAGCTGGACTCTGAAGCTCTCAGGAACTCTGAACCAGTTCTTGCCGAGGGCGATGGCAACCGCGACATCGGTTGAGCCCATTCCCGTAGAGAAAGCTCCAATTCCTCCGTAGGTGCAGGTGTGGCTGTCGGCCCCAACAGCAAGGTCTCCGGGCTTGACGTAGCGCTCCACCATAATCTGGTGAATTATTCCCTCTCCGGGCGGGTTGAAGTCAGCCCCA
>DAINRD010000084.1:3605-4264 GCA_036742095.1 Archaeoglobus sp.
CGTAAGCGTCACTCTTCGATTTTTCGCTGAGTATTTTTTCCGCAATGGTTTTGCCCATACTGCAAGTTAATTCGGTGCTTTTTAAGTTAACTGTACATAGCCTGCGGGAAAGTTCTTCTTCAAGAAATTTCGATTCTCCAACATCACGTTTTTATAACGTTCTTTTTTGATGAATTTTCCGTTAGAATTTAAATTTTTTGATATATAGGCTTTAAACTGCTCAAAATAAAGAAAGGCTTTTATATTGAGTAAATAAAGGCAAAAGTAATGTCGGAGAACGTTGCTGTTATAGGAGTAGGGCATTCCAAGTTTGGAACAAGAAAAGATGTGAACATTGCAGAACTAAGCTGGGAGGCAATGAAACCTGCTTTTGAATCGGCAAACCTTGAGCCCAAGGACATTGACTTCTTCGTTGTTAGTAACGCAGGAATGTGGAGCAGTGAGGCTGCAATCCCAGCCCTTATGGCCGAGTATGCTGACCTCGCCCCCAAGGGTTCGATGAGGGTTGAAGCAGCATGTGCCAGCGGGAGTGCTGCGGTGAGGGTTGGCTACACTGCTGTGAAGTCTGGAATGGCAGACATCGCTCTGGTTCTTGGTGTAGAGAAGATGCAGGAGTCGCCAAACCCCAATGTCATTGAGCTCATAGGCAGGTTTGGAAG
>DAINRD010000084.1:4274-7105 GCA_036742095.1 Archaeoglobus sp.
TCTTCTGGGAGTTCGAGAACTTCGGCCTCACCTTTCCAGCTTACTACGCCCTTCACGGCACTGCCTACATGATGAAGTACGGAGCTACCGAAGAGGACTACGCAAAGGTTGCAGTGAAGAACCACTACTACGGGGCAAAGAACCCCTACGCGCAGTTCCAGAGGGAGATTGATGTTGAGACTGTGATGAAGAGTCCATATGTTGCATGGCCCTTCAAGCTCTTCGACTGCTCACCCATCACCGATGGCTCAGCCTGCATAATACTGGCGAGTGAGGAGAAGGTGAAAGAGCTTGGAATCGACGAAAAAATCTGGATTCTCGGACAGGGTGTTGGAACGGGCACGGCAAACCTGAGCAGGAGGGAGGAGTTCAGCTCCCTTGCCTCAGCAACCTATGCAGCAGAGCAGGCCTACAGGATGGCGGGAATTGACATCGACGACCCGACGAAGGACCTTGACGGAGCCAACGTGCACGACTGTTTTACCGCTCCAGAGATTATTGCCTACGAGGACCTCAGATTCTGCAGGAGGGGAGAGGGCTACAAGCTGATAAGGGAAGAGCAGACCTACATCGGTGGAAAGATTCCTGTAAATGTAGATGGAGGGCTGAAGGCCAAAGGTCACCCCATTGGAGCAACAGGCGTGAGTCAGGCAGTGGAGGCTTACAAGCAGCTGCTGCAGAAAGCTGAGCCGGGAAGGCAGGCTGACATAAACAAGGGCAGGTGGCTGGCTCACAACGTTGGAGGAACGGGACACTACAGCTACGTGACCATTTACGGCCTTGAGAAGAGGTGATATCGATGAAAGATGAGATAAAGAAGGTTATTGAGGAAACTGGCCTTCCAATCATCACTGACGAGAAGAGCGGGGCAGCACAGTGGGTTGATTTGAGAGATCTCAAGCTCAGCTACGTCATCTCAGTTGAGAACATCAAGCCTTTCTACGAGGGGCTTAAGGAGGGCAAGCTTCTCGGAACAAAATGTAAGAAGTGTGGAAGGCTCTTCTTCCCGCCACAAAAGGACTGTCCAAGCTGCTTTGATTCAGAAATAGAGTGGGTAGAGCTTAAGAAAGAAGGAACGCTCGAAACCATGACTGTTGTCTTCGTCAGGCCACCATCATTCAGCATGTACGACCCCTACCCTGTGGCAATCGCTAAGCTTGACGATGGGCCGAGAATTCTTGCATGGTATAAGGGCGACCCGCAGCAGGCCAGACCCGGAATGAGGGTCAAAATTGAGGTAGGGAAGAGAAAGGAAGGTTACCTGATGTATGAAATCGTTCCTGCATGAGGTGGTGAAATGGAAGTGAAAAAAGTGTGTGTGCTCGGAGCGGGAGCAATGGGCAGCGGAATTGCCCAAGTTTGTGCGACCGCAGGTTATGAAGTGTGGGTCAGGGACGTAAAACAGGAGTTTCTGGACAGGGGAAAGGCTGCCATCGAGAAAAACATTCAGAGGGCTGTGAGCAAGGGCAAGATGACAGAGGAGAAGGCAAAGGAGATTCTTGGCAGAATACACTTCACTCTCGAAATGGAGGAGGCCGTTAAAGATGCGGACCTGGTCATTGAAGCAGTTCCCGAGATAATGGATCTGAAAAAGCAGGTTTTCGCTGAAGTTCAAAAGTACGCCAAGCCTGAGTGCATCTTTGCCAGCAACACCTCAGGTTTGAGCATAACCGAGCTTGGAAATGCTACTGACAGACCGGAAAAGTTCCTCGGGCTGCACTTCTTCAACCCACCACCGGTAATGGCCCTCGTTGAGGTCATAAAGGGAGAAAACACCAGCGAAGAAACCATCAAGTTCGGCGTTAATTTCGTCAAGAGCATCGGAAAGGTCCCGGTTGTAGTTAAAAAGGACGTTGCTGGGTTCATCGTCAACAGGATTCTCGTCCCCTACTTGGTGCTTGCCATCGACGATGTTGAGAAGGGAGTCGCCACAAAGGAGGAAATCGATGCCACAATGATGTACAAGTATGGCTTCCCGATGGGGCCAGTTGAGCTCTCTGACTTCGTCGGGCTGGACATTCTCTACCACGCAAGCCAGCAGTGGGACATTGTTCCGCAGTCAAAGCTTCTTGAAGAGAGATTCAAGGCAAACGAGCTGGGAATGAAGACTGGAAAGGGATTCTACGACTGGAGTGCTGGCAGGCCAAAGATTCCACAGGAGCTTGCCGGCAAATACGATGCAGTCAGACTCATCGCCCCGATGGTGAACATCGCCGCAGACCTCATCGGAATGGGGGTTGCAGAAGCGAAGGATATCGACACGGCAATGAAGCTGGGAACCAACATGCCCAAAGGGCCCTGTGAGCTTGGCGATGAGATAGGGCTTGACGTAATCCTCGCAAAGGTTGAGGAGCTTTACAAGGAGAAGGGATTCGATATCCTCAAGCCCTCCGAGTACCTCAAGAAGATGGTTTCTGAGGGCAAGCTGGGAGAAAAAAGTGGTGAGGGATTCTACAGCTACGACAAGGGAGAGATGGCCTTCAAGAACATTGAGATTGTTAAGGACACTGAAAACAAAATTGCGAAGGTCGTAATAAACCGCCCGCAGAGACTGAACGCCCTCTCTCTCGACACTCTCGATGAAATCTACGAGGCTCTGAGGTTGCTTGAGAAGGACGACGATGTAAGAGTAGTAATATTTACCGGCGCTGGAGATAAGGCCTTCTCAGCTGGCTTTGACTTGCAAACAGCAATGCAGGTACCGGACTTCCTGGCTCCAGCCAACTCAATGATGGTTGCTGCCAAGGGACAGTGGGTATTCACGCAAATTGAAAAATTCCCCAAGCCCGTCATCGCTGCCATAAACGGCTACGCCTTCGGAGGAGGATGCG
>DAINRD010000085.1:0-7076 GCA_036742095.1 Archaeoglobus sp.
CCCTTGCAATGCCCTCAAGACCCTTGCTTCTCGCTATTTCAGCAAAAATCCTGTATCTCACCATCGCCTGACTCTCTCCCGCATACGCATTTCTCAAATTCTCCTCGGTTGCCATAACCTCACCTCACTCCTTTACAGCATAATAACACCTTTTGGGCGAGTGCACAAGCCCCTCGTTTTTCAGCTCCTTGATAATCTTGGAGACTTCTTTGCTATCCAAACCTGTCTCTTTTGCAATATCTCCCGGTCTAACGGGTTTTCCTGCCTTTTTCATAGCTTCAAGAACGAGCTGCTTCGCATCGCTCATGTTAGAACTTTAGTTTCCAGATATTTAAGATTTATGTTCGATTTTCGTAAAATTGGGTAAAAAATAAGAATTCAGATTCTGAAGGCTATCCCCGCATACCCCACAACCTGACTTCTGTCAGCCACGTCACCGCTGGTGGAGTAGTCTACTAGCTCCGCTCTCGCCCCCTTAGCCTTAGCGTAATTCATAGCCACACCAATGCATCCGTAACCGCAAACACTGGCCTGAAGTCTGTATATTGTTTCGTAGTACTTCTTGACGTCCATCGAAAGAATGCTGTCTATCACTTTCCCATCGAGGCTTCTGCACTCCTCGTCCGGAAGGTAGTGGTGCATGTCAGAGGAGGCAATCACAACAATTTTCCTCCCGGTTTCCCTTTCAGCTGTGAGAATTTCACTGGCAACTTCCTCTGCAGTCTCCTCATCCTGCATACCGAGACATATGGGAACAATTTTGAAATCGCTGTGCAGGTACTGAAGGAACGGAACCTGCACCTCAAGAGAGTGCTCGTATCTGTGAGCAATCTCGTCTTCTGCCACAATAACCTTCGGCATCGCCTCGACAAAATCTAAGTCAACTTCTACTTCTCCTAATGGGGTCAGCCACGTGTCGGTTGAGACTGCCACCGGCAGGCCGTAGCCTGTGTGATTGGGCCCTAATATGACAAAGGTCTCGGCATCTGGCAGCAATGAGTGAATTCTTCCAGCAGTTCTGCCTGAATAAATGTAACCTGCATGGGGGGATACGCAGGCAACTACGCTCTCATCCTTGGAGGGTTGGGTGTATTCTCTCAGCATTGCGAGAAGAGATTCGGGATTGGAGGGGTAAAAACTCCCCGCCACTCTCGGATGTCTCATGTTAAAAATTTGTTCAGGAACCCTATAAACTTTGCCTCGAACTGAGACAATCACTCAACGCAGCAGGGAAAGAACTCCACCTCAATACCTGCTTCCCTCAAAAGCTCCAAACCTCTTTTATCTGCATACTCCTTGCCGTAAACAACCCTTTTTATTCCGGCATTGATTATAATCTTGGCACAGGTGATGCAGGGGCAGTGGGTTGAGTAAAGAGTGGCGTCATCAACGCTTATACCGAACTTCGCTGCCTGAATTATGGCATTCTGCTCTGCATGAACCCCTCTACAAAGCTCCTGCCTCTCCCCGCTCGGCACCGACATTGTCTCTCTGAGACAGCCAATCTCGTAGCAGTGAGGCAGACCTGAAGGCGCTCCGTTGTAGCCTGTAGCCAGAATCCTCTTGTCCTTCACGATAACAGCACCCACATGCTGTCTCAGGCAGGTGGAGCGCTTTGCAACAACGGAGGCTATCTCCATAAAGTACTCATCCAGCGTAGGCCTCCTCATGCTACAACCTCAGGAATTTTCTCGCATTTTTTCTGGCTACTTTCTCAGCTTCATCCTTCCCGACACCCTCAGAAATTTTTTCTGCAGCCTCTGCAACCGTTGCAATCTCCACATCCCTGTAGCCGGCATCGCTGTTCAGCATAAACCTCTCACTGCCGTATTCAGCCACAATCCTTGCAGCATCTTCGGGGGAGAGCTTTCCGGGCTGCACAGTTAGACCAATCCAGTATTCTGTTTCAAAAACCATGTCAATGGTCTCGAAGTTCACGTGGTCGATTACTGCAAGCTGGGGTGGAAAGTCAAGGCTTTCGAGGATTTCAATGGTTTTTCTGGTGGCCTTTACTTTTTCTCCTCTTGGAGTGTGAATGATGCAGGGCACATCCAGCTTTTTTGCAAGCTCAAGCTGAGCTTTCAGCACTTCAACCTCCTCTTCGGTAAAATCTTCAAGCCCTATTTCCCCGAAAGCTACCCACTCGCCCTCTTCGAGGTAGCTCAGCACAAACACGTAATCTGGGGGAATGCAGCGGGGGTGAATGCCAACGGCAGGATACATCTTAACTCCAGCTGCCTCACACCTTAAGGGCTCAAACTCGGTTAGCTTCCTGAAAACGTCAATCAAGGTTTGAGGGTACCTCGGCCTTACGGGATAGAAGGCAAGGCTGCAAACTTCCCCAATTCCGCTATCAGCCAGCCTTTTAAGCTCGCTGAATCCAAGACCCTCTGAATGCATGTGAGAGTCGAAATACATGCCTCTCGAAGGCCACAAAGGTTATTAAAGATTTCTTTGCAAATGCTTAAATATGTTAACAGCATCAGTTTCATAATGAGACTTCAGCTTATTACAATTATAATCACATTTCTTTTAATTCCAAACTCAGCTTTAGCTCTGAAAGTTGGGGTTTACGATAACCCACCTCTCGTTTTCATGGAAGATGGGGAGGCAAAGGGCTTCTTCATCGACATACTTGAATACGTAGCCGAGAAAGAGGGGTGGGAACTTGAATACATTTACGATGACTTTCCCAACCTTCTGGAAAAGCTTGAAAAGGGTGAAATAGACCTTCTGGTTGATTTGGCGTATACTGAAGAGAGGGCTGAGAAGTTTAAGTTTAATGATGAGCCCGTTTTCACCAACTGGGGAGTAATTGTGGGAAGGCAGAACATTGATTCGCTTCTGAAGCTGAATGGTTTGAAGGTTGCGGGGGTCAGGGGAGATGTGTATATCCAAGAACTGAAAAGGCTCGTTGAGGGATTCAACATCGACTGCCAGATTCTGGAAATTGAAGGTGACTACAAAGATGTTTTGGAGGAGATAAAGGCCAGGAAGGCTGATGTAGGCGTTGTTTCGAGAATTTACGCCAGTTTGTATGCCAAAAACTACGGGGTTGTTGCAGGAAGTTTCATTTTCGCCCCTGTGGAGCTGAAATTCGGGGGGCAGGATGAGGACGTGCTAAGCAAAATTGACCTCCACCTTTCCCAGATGAAATCCGACCAGAATTCGGTCTACTACCAGTCCCTCGACAGGTGGTTAGGGTCCAAAGTTGAGCTAATTCCGCAGTGGGTTTACTATGCCATTGCGTCACTTTTTGCAGTTCTTGTAGCTGCAATCCTCCTAAACGCCTATTTTAGCAGGGTAATAGCCAGAAGAACTGAGGAGATTAGAGGAAGCGAGGCCTTTCTTCAGGCCGTTTTCAATGCCATACAGGATGGAATCAGCGTCCTCGACAGAGAGATGAACGTGGTGATGGTAAACCACGCAATGGAGAAGTGGTATGGGGACGTGGTGGGGAAGAAGTGCTACGAGGCTTACCACAATCGCAAAGAGCCGTGTGAGAACTGCCCCACAATCGAGGCGATGAAGAGCGGAGAGGTCAGGAGGGGAGTTGTTCCGGGACCTCCCGGAACTGAAAGGTGGGTTGAGATCTTCAGCTACCCTTTGATTGAAAAGGGAGAGGTCAGGTTTGTTGTTGAATTTGTTCGAGACATTACAGAGAAGCTGAAAATGGAGGAGAGGCTGAGAGAGGCTCTTGAAAGCTACGAGTATCTCTGGAACACAACCAACGACATCCTTTACGTTCACGACCTGCAGGGATGCTTTACAAAAGTTAACAGGAAAGCTCTGGAGCTTCTGGGTTACAGAGAAGGGGAGAACGTCACCCTGTGGGATGTTGTACCCAGCACTCACCACAGCTTTGTTAAGGAAAAGATAAAGGAGATTGTAGAGTCCATGGAACCAACTGAGCCCTTTGAGCTGCCAGTAATAGCTAAAAATGGAGAGACTGTCTGGCTTGAAGTTGTTGCCCATCCTGTAATTGAGAAGGGCAGAGTTGTGTCAGTTCACGGTGTGGCGAGAGATGTTACCGAAAGAAGGAGACTTATTGAAGAGATAGGCGAGAACATTAAGCTTGTTTCCTTTTTAGTTGATAGAATAAGAAACCCCCTAGCTGCAGCCAGAGCCTTCTGCGAGCTCAGGGACAAATTGGGTGACAAAGCTTACGACAGAGTGATTTCGAACATAGACAGAGTTACACAGCTTATTGGCGATCTTGACAGAGTTTGGGGCAATCTTGAGCGTTTAAGGAAAGGCCTCAGGAAGCCCTGAGCTTTATAACGAAGCAGGCCCCCTTTGGCTCGTTATCCTCCACCCAGACGTCCCCGCCAAAGAAACCCACAAGTTTTTTGGCAATATACAACCCCATTCCTGTGTGCCCTTTATCTCCGTAGGCAAAACCCTCCTCAAAGATTTTTTCTTTGATCTCGTCAGGAATTCCTACTCCGAAGTCCCTGATTTTTGTAATAACAAAATCTCCGTGTTTCTCAATTTCGATTACTACCCTGTCAGTCTTCCCGTGTGTGAAGGCGTTGGAAATAATGTTTTCGAAAACTGAAGAGATGCTTTCGTCCGCTACAACCTCTGCGTCCACAATTATCTCAATTTTAACTTCTGGCTTCTTCGCAGCGATTTTACTCAACACCTCTTTCTCTCAATCTACTCTCAAGTTCCTTTCGTTTCGTGATGTCTCTGTAAACGCCAAGGAACCCCGTCAGCTCCTTTCCTCTGAACAGCGGGATGATGCGGCCCTCAAGATACACTGGACTCCCATCCTTCGTGCGTGCCTTGAACTCAATATTGAACTCCTGCAGCTCCTTTTCGTAGCTCAATTTGGCATCGGCAGTTTGGATGAAATCGCTTATGTAGTGTCCAATCATTTCATCCCTTTTGAATCCGAGAATTCTCTCGACGATCGGACTTATGTCTACAATTTTTCCAGTGGAATCGGTTATGGCGATTATATCCATCGAGTTCTCGAAAATTTCGTTGTACCTCAATTCAGCCTCCCAAAGTTTTGTGATGTCTGTAGCGACCAGAATTGCATAGTTCGCTTCCTCTCCAACAGGCTCGGCATTAACCAAGAGGTGGAGGGGAGGAGCGTGCACCAGCTCTGCTCCTCTTTTCCCTTCAAAGGCGAGTATAGCAGGACAGTCTTCAGAATCTTCTTTACCACAACCTGTGACTTCAAAGCACCTCTTTCCTACAACATCACCGAGATATTTCTTTGTGGAATCGTTTATCCTGACGATTCTTCTCTCCCTGTCAACAATCATGAAGGGATTGGGAAGAGAGTTTAATACAGCGGAGTCGCTTATATCCACATTTACTTGTCTGTTAAGCCAGTATTTTAATTTTTTTTCGGTAAAGTTTGATTGAGAATTGAAGGATAAAAAATAAATGGATATTCAGTGTCTATTATTATGAACCCCAGAACCCTTGCTGAGGAAATTGAGAGGTATATAAGACCGCAAACCTTTCCCCTCGGCTTCAAAATGGTTAAAAGCGAGGAGGAAATTGGAAAGGCGAGGAGGTTTGACGGGCTTACAATATGCCAGATTTACAACATGGCAAGGAGGTATCGCTGGATCGTTTACTTCGACCTCAACACCACCTGCCCTGTTGGAATTGTCGCCTACGGCTTTGCGGAGCCTGATGAGCTTTACAAAAGCGGGCAGCTTGCCTACGAGGCGGGCTACGTTGATTCCCCCGAAACTGGAGTGAAGTACGAGGACGCGTTGCCAAAGCTGGCTGAGAAATACATTGGATGCAAAGTTTCTCCCCTTGAAATAGCGGAGGAAGAGCCAGACTTCGTTGTGGTTTACGGAATGCCCGCCCAAATCCTCAGATTCGTTCACGCCTACCTTTTCAGGAGGGGAGGAGGATTTGAGACTGTAATAAGGGGAAGGGGGGCATGTGCTGAGTTTTTAGACGCCTTAATCTCAAAGGAGCCGAGGCTCGTGATTCCTTGCTATGGTGACAGGCTCTTCGGCCAGACTCAGGACTATGAGATAGCCTTCTCCTTCCCCTTCGAGATGGCTGAAGAGCTGGTGGAGGGGCTGAGGGAGACGCACAGGAGGGGAATAAGGTATCCAGTTCCATCAACTGGGCTTAGAGTGCCACTTCCAGTTCCAAAAGCTTACGAGGAGTCGGTCAAAAAAATGAGAGGTCAAGGTTAATACTCACACTCCAAGAAAATCGTCCATGGTGTAAAAACCGGGCTTTTCCACTCCAGAAATCCACTTTGCAGCCCTCACTGCCCCAATCGCAAAGCACTCCCTGCTCATCGCCCTGTGGGTAAGCTCGATCCTTTCCCCATTGCCGAAGAAGAAAACTGTATGCTCTCCAACGACGTCTCCTCCTCTCACACCGAAAACACCAATTTCGTCGCCCCTTGGGGAGATGCCTTCTCTGCACGTCTTTAAGTCCGCTTTCAGTCCCTTTTCCTCCTTAACTTTCCTAATGATTTCGGCGAGCTTCAGGGCTGTACCGCTGGGAGAATCACGCTTGTGCCTGTGGTGAAGCTCCACAATCTCCGCATCCCACTCGTAGAGCATTGAGGCTGCGTACTCAACGATCTTCCAGAAGACGTTGACGCCAAGGCTGAAATTTGGCGAGACTATCATCGGAACCTTCTCCGCCAGCTCTGCAAGCCTCTTCCTGTCCTCGTCAGTGAAGCCAGTTGTGCCCATAACAACCCTCACACCCTTTTCAGCCGCAACCTCAGCGTTCTTTACTGCAGCCTCTGCTGTGGTGAAGTCAATCAGCACATCAGCGTCAAGCTTTGAGATGTCATCCTGAATTGGAACGCCGATATTCCCCACACCAGCGAGTTCTCCCGCATCCTTTCCAACTTCGTTGATGTCAAAAGCCTGAACAACCTTCAAACCCTCTGCCACTGCGTTTTTGATAACGAGTCTGCCCATTCTTCCAGCTGCCCCGGAAACTGCAACTCTCATAAATAAAATTGAG
Source organism: Archaeoglobus sp. (assembly GCA_036742095.1). Classification (GTDB taxonomy): domain Archaea; phylum Halobacteriota; class Archaeoglobi; order Archaeoglobales; family Archaeoglobaceae; genus Archaeoglobus. Next base: position 6,973 of record DAINRD010000085.1, read on the forward strand.
CTGGAGTATATAAAATGTTCAGCCAATCAGCTCAAGGCTCCTGAGAACTTCTTTAACCTTCTGCGTTTTATCTTCAGAGAGTTCAACCAAGGGCAATCTCGGCT
>DAINRD010000086.1:0-272 GCA_036742095.1 Archaeoglobus sp.
ATTCAGTCCCATGCATATGTGCCATTCCCATCGAAAGAGGTTTGAAGGAGTTTCTTGACTGGATTGATGAAACAGTAGGGCAGGAATGAGGAGGGTCGGAGCATACGGGGTAAGGAAGTTGATAGAATACAGTCAGGAGCGATGGAGAATACTGGAGAAAAAGAGAGCGAGAGCAAGGGAGGTAATGGATTCTCTGCTCTCCTTTGGCATTGAAAGCGTAGTTTACGGGAGCGTTGCAAGAGGTGACGTGAACGAGAAGAGCGACGTTGATG
>DAINRD010000086.1:282-7073 GCA_036742095.1 Archaeoglobus sp.
CGACACGACAGTGAGTTTTCCCCTCGTAAGAATGAGGGAGAGAGAGATGGATTTTTACAGGTTTGGGGGTTGTGTTGACTACAGAGGTGTAATCGAGAATAGGAGGGTTCCAGGAGTCGATAAGAGGCTCGTTCTCGTCATACCAACACAAAAAGGGCATAGAGAAGTCCCCCTCACAGACCTCCATCCCAGCAGTGTTGCAAAGATGCTTGGGATATCGATAGAAATCGTTATGGAAAGAATAAGAGTGCTTACAAGAAGAAGAGAGGTTGGAAGAACAGGTATTTTCCTCTGCGAATCCATTCCTACTTCTGAATCCTTTGAACACGCCTTGAAGGAGATTGCCTCTCGAAATCCTGCCGTAAGGAGGAGACTTGAGTAGCTCAGAGTTTTTGGCTCAGCCTGACAGCATTAATCAGTGTGAGCAGGTAAACTACAAGCAATGCAACCAGAACAACCATCGAGGCAAGCATAACTGCCGTGTAGTCATTCATAACCATTCACCTCCAGTTTCTCCTTTATCTCAGACACTTTCGAATCAAGAAGGAAGTATGAGATGTATAAAAGGATAAAGGCAACAATCATCATCCCAAGAAGCATGCCTCTTTCTGGGTCAAAGCTTGCCTCAAAGGGCTTTGGATGGAGTGGAGAGATGAGTGAAGAGAGATAGCTCATTGGAACCGTTATAAAGGCAAAAATTGAGTAAATTGCTGAATACCTTGCCTTAACCTCATAATCCTCAACACTTGCCCTCAATCCAAAGTAGGCAGCGTAGGCAAACCAAAGAACAAGAACAAAGGTCTCCCTTGGGTCCCAGTTCCAGTAACTTCCCCAGGCAACCTTTGCCCAAATCGACCCGCTGATTAAAGCTGCCGTAATCATGGCAAAACCGAACTTTGCCGAGCTTACAGCCTGAACGTCCCTCCTGTAATTTCCAGTTCTCAGGAAAGCAAGAGAGAGGATCAGGGTCACTGCGAAGGCGATAAAGGAGGACGCTGCTGCAGGAACGTGGAAGAAAACAATCCTGTAGTTTTCCTGGATTGTCGGAGATGGCACAGGTGGAAGGGTAAGAGCTTTAACCACTCCGTAAACGAGGATGGCAAATCCCACAATGAAAGTTATGGCGGAGAGCCTTGACCACATAGCAGAAAAACCACTGATATGCTTTAAGTAATTTGCTCAGCTTTTCACTGAAACTGCAAAGTAGGCCAAGGAGGCGATGGCTGCGGCAACAGCTCCTGAGGGAAGGTAGAAGTAGAATGACGCAAGAATTCCAGCGTAGAGGCTGAAAAGGGCAATTATAAACGAAAAAATGAAAATAGAGCTCAAACTTTTTCCCAAAAGTCTTGCAGCTGACGACGGTGCTATGAAAATTGAAAATACGAGTACTGCCCCCACGGCTTTCAGAGCAGTAACCACAGATGCCGAAATGAGCGCTATCAGTATGAAATCGTAAAGGTGGACGTTAACGCAGGCTGCCTCAGCCCCCTCAGGGTCGAAGGAGATGAAAAGAAACTTGGGGTAAAACTGGGAGGTGACAACAACAATTATGGCTGTGGAGAGAGCTATTATGGCAAAGTCACTCTCTGTAAGAAGCAGAATGTCTCCAAAAAGGAATTGCCATGCGTTGGATGCAGAATTTCTTGTCAGTGAAATTAGAATGGCAGCAAGAGCCATCGAAAGTGAAAAAGCCGTGGCTATCCCTGTGTTGATATCTCCTTTTCTGGCAGATCTGGCAGAAAGGTAGGCAAAACAGAGAGCCGCAACCATGGCGAGGAGGAAATAGTGAACTTTAACGCCCACACTTCCAAGAAAGAGCGCCAAAGCCACTCCTGCCAATGCAGAGTGCGCCGAGCCTGCGACGAGAAAAGATGCCCTCCTGAAAACTGTCAGCGAGCCTGCTATGGAGGCGTTTATGGAAATCATAACTGAAGCTATTATCGCCCTGAGCAAAAGCTCATCCATGGTAGTCACCATACAGCGGGTGAGTGTAGCCCTCTTCGCAGATTACAAGCGGAATTGAGGTTCCATAAGCTTTCAGGATGTTCTCCTCCGTGAAAACCTTATTTGGTTTCCCTGCAGCTATAAGCCTCCTGTTCAGCAAAACAACCCTGCCAACATCATGAAGCAACGGGTTAATGTTGTGGACAACAGCGACCACTGTCTTACCCCCGTTACTCAACTCTGCCAGAACCTCTACTATTTTCTCCTGAGACGGGACGTCCACACCGTTAAATGGTTCATCAAGGAGAACGATTTCGGGATCGGAAATCAACGCTCTGGCAAGCATGACCCTCTGCTGCTGTCCCCCGCTAAGCTCGCTGAAGACCTTATTTTCAAATCCATCCAGTCCTACAGCTGAAAGTGCCTTTGAAACGCTCTCTCTGCTGGGCTTTTTCCCTCTGGCCAGCATCGGAAGTTTTAGAACGTGGGCAACTGTAAGTGGAGCCTCAAGCATCAATTTCTCTCTCTGCGGGAGATAGCTCACTCTGTCAACGAATTTCTCCCTTTCTTCCCACGCGTTAAGGCCAAAAACCTCAACCCATCCTCTTGAAGGCCTGAGGAGGCCAAGCATCAGCCTTAGCATTGTGCTCTTTCCCGCTCCATTTGGTCCGAGGACCGCCAGAAACTCACCCTCCTCAATAACCAATTCAAGTTCCTCAATTACGGGTGTGGAGTTGTATGAAAAGCTCACATTGTGGAACTCAACCGCTTTCATGCTCTCACCCTCAGAAAGGCAATTATAAGAGCCTCAACTACGCAAAGGACTGAGAGGGCATAAATCCAAAGGTTATTTTCGCTCCCTTCTCCTACACCAGCAGAATAAGCTATCCTTGCCGCATTCGATATCAGCATGATGTCATAAGCTGAATCTCCTGAAGAAAACTCAACCCACGCTATCTTTGCTTCAGTCCCCTTAACAAGCTCCTCAGCCATTTCCTCTCCCTTTCCACCTTTCATGAATTCAGGAACGATTATACCTCTGTACTCCCCCTTCTGAAATTTTTCTTTAATCTCAGTTAGCTCCTTGGCGCTGACAACTCCCGCACCTTCAGAAATCAAAACAGCTGAAATCTTTATGCCATAAGTTTCGGCAATGTAACAAACACCAGGCACCATCGCCACATACCTCTTACCAGATTCAGTTTCAGCGATTTTCTTTGCTTCTATGCTTGCTTCTTCAACCCTTCTGACAAAATCCTCATAGTTCTCCTCAAACTGGTCTTTTTTGTTTGGATACATCTCAACCAATCTATCTTTAACCGCCCTTGCAATGCCAAGGGCATTTTCAGGCAGCATCCAGTAGCCATGTAGATTACTCTCAAATCCCGGAAAGTCAAGAAGCAGAGCATCGTAGTCCTCAAAGTCCACTGTGTTGGGGAACTCCTGAGAAATTTTTGCCTCGAAGTCTAAAAGCTCTGAGTTTGCCAGAACTATGAGGTCTGCCTTCCTGAGCTTCTCCAAATCCTCGTAACTTAAACTAAAGCTGTGAGGGTCAGAACCGGGAGGTAGAAGGGTGTAAACCTCAAATTCATCACCCGCAACAGCCTCAACTATCGGTTTGAAGTCGGGAACTGTAACAACTATGGTTGAACCCTCAACAACTCCCGTAAGAAGGATGAGAACAAATGCAGCCGCTATACCCTCTCTCACTGTCTCACCTCTGGAATTCTTTTACCACATGGACAGAACTCTCTGTCCCCATATCTGGATTCAAGAGCTCTTATTAATCCCTCTCCTGCTACCAGCTCTATTTTCTCAGCCTCACTGCAAAATTCCTCCACGCCAAGCTCGTCAAGCATGCACTCAAGAAGCCTGTGCATCCTTACAGCCATTCTTGCCTCACTTTTGCCATTTTCATTTAGAATCAAGCCCTTTTTGGGAACATACTGCCCATAACCCAGCTCTGAGAGGTCGTTGAGAAGTTTGTAAGCCGTTGACTTGGATATGCGAAGCTCTTCAGCAATCTGGGTTGGGCCGACGACAACCATCCCCTTTTCCATGGCGGTGTAGAGTGTTCTCAAAAGAACTTCTGTTCGTATACCGAACAGCGTTCTCACAATGAACAAAATACCACACGCAATTTATATCTAACGGGTGATTTGAAGAGATGCATGGCCAAAATTTATCGGGACTCGGATGCAGATTTAAAGAACCTTGAGGGCAAGACTGTCTGCATAATTGGTTACGGGAGTCAGGGACATGCGCATGCCCTGAATCTGAGGGATTCGGGAGTCAAGGTTGTTGTTGGGTTGCCAGAATGGGATAAGGCGACATGGGGAAGGGCGGAGAAGGACGGAATGGTTGTTAAGAAAATCAACGAGGCTGTTGAGGGTGCTGATGTCGTGGCGATGCTGATTCCAGACATGGTTCAGCCTGCAGTTTACAGAGAGCACATTCAGGACAAGCTGAAGGAGGGTGCGTTGCTGATGTTCGCCCACGGATTCAACATACACTACAACCAGATTGTTCCTCCCGAGTATGTTGATGTGGCAATGGTTGCGCCCAAAGGGCCTGGGCCGCTTGTGAGGAGAATGTATTTGGAGGGGAAAGGTGTTCCGTCACTGGTGGCTGTGTATCAGAACTACACCGGAAAGGCTTTAGATATTGCTCTTGCCTACGCAAAGGGAATTGGGGCAACAAGAGCAGGAGTTATTGAGACAACATTTAAAGAAGAAACCGAAACTGACCTTTTTGGTGAGCAGGTGGATTTGTGCGGTGGAGTGGCCGAGATGATAAAGATGTCCTTCGAGACCTTGGTTGAAGCAGGATACCAGCCGGAAATCGCCTACTTTGAAGTTCTGCACGAGCTGAAGCTGATTGTCGACCTGATATACGAGGGCGGGATATACAACATGTGGAGCGCTGTTAGCGAGACGGCAAAATACGGAGGGATGACGAGAGGTAAGAGAATTTTCACAGAGCAGACAAGAGAGGAAATGAGAAAAATTCTGAAGGAAGTACAGACCGGTGAGTTTGCAAGGGAATGGATTCTCGAAAACATGGCTGGAAGGCCAGTCTACAAAAAACTGCTTGAAATGGAAAGGGAGCATCCAATCGAGAAAATCGGGAAAGAACTCAGGGCAATGATGCCCTGGCTTAAAAAGGAGTGATTAGTAGATTTCGGCCCTGCCTATAAGCTCTCCTAACAAATTTTTTATAAATCTGCAGTTCTGACTTCCTTTAATTGCAGCATTGGAGAAGATGTCAGCAGAGAAAAAGGCCATGTTTTCCTTCCTGACTCCAAAAATCACATTTTTGCCAGTTCTGAAGGTCAAATCTCCAATCATTACTCTGGTATTCCTGTTTCCGTTTAATATCACCTCGCAATCTTCCTCAACCTCCATGTGATGCGGATTTAAAAGCCTGATAGTGTCAACTCCTCTGAAGTACTCCAGCTTACCCCTCATTGCGGAAGCGTTGAGCTCAAGAAAATCGCCAGCCGGTAGGAGGTCTTCGGAAAGAGAAATTGGCACATTTCCATTCAAGACGTGAAAGACAACAATTTTACTCTTTGCCAGTCTCGAAATTGCTGAAATTTCTGCAAATTCCACCGGTTTAAGGAAAAAAAGAATTTCGTAGGAAAATTCAATCCTGCTGAGTTCTGCAATGTCCGTTGAAAGACTTCCAATGAAATCCACATGATAGTCGTTTATGAGGCACTCCTCAAGCTCTTTGTACTGGTACCAGTTCTCTTCCTCTGCAACCACCAGTACTGAAAGCATGTACAATCATCCAAACATCGCTACAAATGCTTTTCCAAGTTCGGTCAGATATATCCTGAGGTTCTTACCAATTCTTTCCGTAACGACTAAGCCATCTTCCTCAAGCCCATTGAGGTGGTAACTCATTCTCGCTCTCTGAGCCATATACTTCTTCTGCTCTTCCAGCTTTCCTTCAACGAGCTCAATAAGTCTGTTTATTGAGTCAACCTTGCCACCCTCACCATCCAGTGCCCTTAGAATTTCAAGTTTATCGTCATTGACCTTCTTAATAGGCGGAGTTTGAATTTCCCTCGCTCCGTCTGCTAATTTCATGTAAATCTTGCTCTCTGAAATTTGGGCTGAAATAAAAGACGCGAGGCACATCAGCCTGTCGGAGTCAGTAATGTTGAAGAGCACGGTATTACCAGAATCCATTTCTTTTCTCACAGTTTTCAGAATTTCCTCAACTGCTTTGTAAACTCCATTCTCTTCGATTTTCACAACCTCTACTTCAACAAGAGAACTCAGAGTCTTCTTGACTTCCTCCACAGCCCCCTTTGAAGTTTCTTTGTCATAAATAAGGTAGGCTTTATGAATTGGATAGCCGCTCATTTTCACACTGTCCACAATTTCTGCAGTGTTTGATTCGACTGTTATGACATGGACGAAGCTTACCATGGCACTAAAAAAGTTTTGTTGTTTAAAAAATTTTCTCTTATAGAGCAGGAAAGTTTACGACAAATAAGTGGTTATCGTAAGAAACCAATTAAATGAATAGCTAAGAATGAGACAAAGCCATGCAAAGGTTCGTCCCCAATCTATGCCTGAGACCGGCCCAATCGGCGCGGGCGATTAGTGACCGCGGGCTGAACGGCTCGCCGAAGCTCGCCGCTTACACCCCGGTCCTATCGAACCCGTCTTTTACGGGAGCCCTTAATGGGCGGCTCTTTTCGGGGGCGGTTTCAGGCTTAGATGCTTTCAGCCTTTAACCGCGTGGCGCGTAGCTGCCCGGCGATGCCCTGCCGGACAACCGGTAAACCAGTGGCGCCGGAGGCTCGTTCCTCTCGTACTAGAGCCTCCTTCCCC
>DAINRD010000087.1:0-177 GCA_036742095.1 Archaeoglobus sp.
TAAGTCTTGCTATCAGCTCGTCGAGGGCATTTACACCGCCGTTTATGGCAGCTAAAATTTCAATCTGCTCCTCAGCAGGGAAGTCGATTGGCAGAATTGGAATTTCGATTATCTCTTCAATTCCAACCTCCTCCTCTTTCTCGTTGTATTTGGGGATTGAGGTGAATATCCTCGATG
>DAINRD010000087.1:530-1037 GCA_036742095.1 Archaeoglobus sp.
AAATCTTTACGACAATACCAAAACATATTCAAACAATACAAAACTTTTCTAAATGAGAAAACTTTATATATCAGAAGGGTTACTCCAATTTTATGGAACCCAGCAACAAGGAGTTGCTGAACGTCGTGATGAACGGACCGTTGCTTGAGGCAGCGTTTGCGCTGGCAGAGCTTGACAGGAGAACTGGGGGGAAGATAAGGGAGTTGCTGAAGAGATGAAAGGGAAGACGTCAAGATTCATCAAGGAGTATTTGGAGAAAAAAGGTGAGGCTTACATTCACGAGATGTGGAAAGAGTTCTGCGAATACTGCAGAAAAAAGGGTTACCATGTTCCATCTCGCCAGTCCTTCGGAAATTATGTTTACTTGCTAAAAAAGCTTGAGTTGTAGTGATGGTGAGAAAGGAGGAGGGGATGAAGGGAACTGTCAGACATTACTACGCTCCGAACACGGAAAGGATAGAGGATGATGCTTGGAATGATCCTGTGAATGCTCTTGGGTATAGGAAG
>DAINRD010000087.1:1047-7065 GCA_036742095.1 Archaeoglobus sp.
TTATCCAATTAGGTTAAGTATTTATCACTCTCACAAAAGCTTACCTATCTGCAACACCAAAGGAAAACCGAGAGTTTTAGAATCTGAGGGCGAATAGCCCCGCGGGGATTCGAACCCCGGTCGCGGGCTCCAAAGGCCCGCATGATTGACCGCTACACCACGGGGCTTCAAGAAGTTTTTAACTTACTGGATAATAATGGTTTCGTTTCAGAAGTCCTCAAGGGTTTTCTGCTTTAGATTCGACACTGTCTTCCATCGCATTCTGACGCAACTCGGAATTCTTCCTGAATTTATCCACTCCTTCAGTGTCTCTCTCGTCCTCGGATCGCTTGCGTAACCACTTCCAAAATCCCCAAATTTCTCCCTCAATTTCTCAATCTCCCGCTCTCTCTCCACCTTAGCAATGATTGAAGCTGCTGCCACCAATGGATACTTCTCGTCCGCCTTGTGCTCTGCCACAACCCAAACTCCAGTCATCTCCTTCAGCTCCTTTGAGAGTCTGTCGGGAATAACATCAGGACTGTCAACAAAGGCAGTGGTGGGCTTCAACTTCTTGATCAACTCTGCATAACACTCCATCAGGATTTCATTTATGGTTTTTCTGACCATCAGCTCATCCAGCTTTCTGGCAGGGATTTTAAGAACCGATATATCGCAAATTTCCTCTATCTTTTCTGCAAGCTCTTCTCTTTTCGTCTGACTGAGCTTCTTCGAATCCTTAACCCCAATTTCCCTAAGCTCCTCCTCGTCACTGCAGGCAACACCTGCAACCACCAAAGGGCCGATAACGCAACCCTTTCCAGCCTCGTCAATCCCCGCTTTCGTCATGAATCCGCCTAAAACCCAAGCTTCCCCAGTCCCTTAATTGGCAGCTTGCCCTTCTTCATTTTCTTCATGAGATTTTTCATTGTCTTGTAGTAATTCAGGAGCTCCTTTACCTCCTGAGGTGTGGTACCACTCCCGATGGCTATCCTCTTAATCCTCGAAGAGTCAATTATCTTGGGGTTTAACAGCTCTTCCTCCGTCATAGAATCCATTATTACCTTGAACTTCTTCATTTTCTCCTGAGTCATGTCCATAACGTCATCATCCACCCTCATACCCAGACCAAAGGGCAGCATTTCGAATATCTTTCTGACAGGCCCCATTTTGTTCATCGCCTCAATCTGCTTGTAGACGTCCTTAAGCGTAAAGGTGCCCTTCAAGAATGCTTCTGGATCAAGCTCCTCCTCGCTCGCAATCCTCTCAATCTTCTCCATCAACGCCTTTATGTCACCCATTCCCAGCAGTCTCGATACAAAGCCTGCAGGATCAAAGCGCTCAAAGTCCTCTACCTTTTCTCCCGTCCCGATAAAAGCAATGGGTATCCCGATCTGCCTCGCAGCCGATAAAGCTCCACCACCCTTTGCAGTTCCATCAAACTTGGTTATAACTATCCCATCAATGCCTATGGCTTCATGGAAGGCCTCAGCCTGCTTGCTCGCAAGCTGACCTATTGCCGCATCCAGTACAAGAAGCTTGTAATCCGGCTTTGCCACCTCTGCAATCTCTATCATCTCCTGAATCAGCTCTTCTTCCAGTGCGTGCCTTCCGGCTGTGTCTATGATGAGCATGTCGTATTCATCCATTTTCTCCAAGGCGTTTTTCACAATTTTGACGGCATTTTTCTCTCCCTTCTCTCCATAAAAAGCGATTCCGTAGCTCTCAGCAAGCTGCTTGAGCTGCTCGTAGGCTGCAGGTCTCCATGTGTCTGCCGCGATGACAGCGGTTTTCATCCCCTTGTCCTTGAAGTACTTGGCTATCTTAGCAGTTGTTGTGGTTTTACCACTTCCCTGCAATCCCACGAGCATTATTTTTGCCTTCTTTAGAGGAATTTCAAGGCCTTCACCAACTCCTCCCAAAAGCTCCTCGTAAACAATTTTCAGAATCTGTTCTTTTGCATTTAAGGCGGGAAGAACGTCTTCGCTCAGGGCCCTCTTCTTAATAGCATCGCTAATTTCTTTAATCTGTTTTACATTAACATCAGCCTTTATCAGGGCTCTCTGAATTTCCTTGACCATTTCCTCCACGAACTTCTTGTCTATACTTGACGAGCCAGCGATTTTTCTCGCCACTTCTTTTAGGGCTTCCAGAGCCATTGATTTCCCTAATGCATGAGGGTATTAAAAGGTTGGCGATAACGTTTTATGGAATTCTGCGAACTTACCATTGATGCTCTTCGCAGAATTCGCAGGGTTTTGTGAGAAGCTGGAAAAAATCTCATCCACCCTTGAACTTGCTTCCAGAATAGCCAGCTTACTCGCTAAAATTGATGACGAGAAAGACCTCTACGATGCCGTTCTTTTCATCATCGGGAAAGTTTACCCACCGTGGGACGAAAGGGAGCTTGGCGTTGGCGTGGGGCTGCTTTACGAAGCTCTTGAAAACGTCAGTGGAGCCAAGAAGGCAGAAATTGAAACTCTGATAAGGGAATACGGAGACCTCGGGCTTGTTGCGGAGGAGTTGATCAAGAGGAAAAAAATGGCGACTCTCGCTTTCGAAGAACTCACGATGAGAAAGGTCAGGGAAACCTTTGACGAAATTTCATCACTGACTGGAGAAGGGAGCAGGAAAAGGAAAATCCTCCTACTTACTGGCCTATACGGCCTCGCTTCGCCCCTTGAAGCAAGATACCTCACGAGACTCATTTTAAATGAGATGAGGCTTGGAGTTGGAGAGGGGATAATGAGAGACGCCATTGCAAAGGCTTTTGGTGTCAATGCTGAAACGGTCGAGAGGGCTTACATGATAACCAATGATCTGGGGAAAGTTGCGGTTGTGGCAAAGAAGGAGGGTGAAGAGGGGCTAAGGAAGCTGAAAATCCAGCCTCATGTTCCTGTAAGAATGATGCTTGCTCAGGTGGCTGAAAGCATTGAAAATGCCATTGCTGAGATGGGTATAGCGGCGGTGGAGTGGAAGTATGACGGAAGCAGAGTTCAGGTTCACTGGGATGGGAAGAGGGTAACTGTTTACTCAAGAAGATTGGAAAACGTGACCAACGCCCTTCCAGAAATTGTTGAGGAGGTTAGGAAAAATGTTAAGCCGAATGTAATCCTTGATGGAGAGGTTATTGCCGTAAAGGACGGCAAGCCCATGCCCTTCCAGCACGTATTGAGGAGATTCAGAAGAAAGCATGACGTTGCAAAAATGGTGGAAAAAATTCCCCTCGAAGTTCACTTTTTCGACATTCTATACAATGGGGAGGAATGCATAGACAAGCCTTTGAGAGAGAGAAGAAAATTGCTGGAATCTGCTGTTAGGGAGACAGGAAAAATTAGGCTCGCTTCTCAGATTACCACAGACAGAGCCGATGAAGTTAGAAGAATGTACAACGACGCGCTTAAAGCAGGACATGAGGGTGTTATGATTAAAAACCTCTCCTCCCCCTACATCCCGGGTAAGAGAGGTAAGAACTGGCTTAAGGTTAAAGCTGTGATGGAAACCCTCGATCTGGTGGTTGTTGGAGGAGAATGGGGGGAGGGTAAAAGAAGTCACTGGCTCAGCTCCTTTGAACTTGCCTGTCTGGACTCCTCTACGGGGAAACTGATGAAGGTTGGCAAAGTTGCAACGGGTTTCACGGAGGAGGATCTGGAAGAGCTTACCGAGATGTTCAAACCTCTCATAACATCACAGGAAGGAAAGAGAGTTGATTTCATACCCAAGTATGTTTTTGAGGTAGCGTATCAGGAAATACAGAAGAGTCCCAAGTACGAGAGCGGTTTTGCGTTGAGATTTCCGAGATTCGTCAGGCTGAGGGACGACAAGGATGTCGACGAGGCTGATACCATCGAGAGAGTTGAAAACCTTTATAAGCTTCAATTTGAGGTGAAAAAGCAATGAACGGGAGATTGACCAGCGAAAATCGCTTTGTTGCACTCACAGCCCTGATACTAACCGCAATATTCTTCGCCTCCATCTATGCCGGATACAGTGCTGCAAAGCTTTACCCCATTGAAGAGGAGTTGAAGAAGTTTTTTGAGGTCTTTGGAGGTTACCTGAACGATCCCATTCTTCTCGCCCTGATTATTTTCGCCAACAACGCAGGTAAGGGTTTTATTGCGATGCTTGCAGGCTTTTTCTTCGGGATTTTTCCTATCATGTTTGTGGCACTCAACGGATACATTGTCGGTGCCGTTATATCCTGGAGAGAGCCAGACTGGGGAATTTTCAAAATTATCGCAGCCATCCTTCCACACGGAATTCTCGAAATTCCAGGGATAATCATCGCATGCTCTTACGGGGTATGGCTGGGCTACAGATTTTACCTTGCTCTCTTCAAAGGAGAGGAATTCAAGAAATACCTGCTCAAAGCCGTGAGAATTTACCTGAGAGTTATTCTGCCAGTTCTTTTTGTTGCAGCTTTCATTGAAGCATTTATAACCCCAATTGTAGTGGGCCTTACATGAAGCTCGTGGTTTGCAGCGAGGGAGATGTTGCGGGTCAGAACATCAAGGATTTTCTCCTCACATTTGCCGATTTTGAAGAAAAGTCTGCGGGAGAGTTCAGACTTTACCTCTCAGATGAATTTATGATCGCCGAAACCAAGGAGAGGTTAATCTATGCTGATTACCTCGATCAGAAGCTTTCAAAGCATGTTGAGTTTGAGGAGATAATTTTTGCATCAAGACACAGCAGCAAGGACAGCAGGAAAATTTTCACTGTCCACGTTTCAGGAAACGTCGGTACTGCAGAATTCGGAGGAAAGCCTTACAGCCTCGCCAAGCCCTCCCCTTACACAATGAAGAATTACGTCTTGGCTTTAAAGGAGAGACTCGAAAGAAAGCCAGAGTTTGAATTTACTATGGAGGTTACCCACCACGGCCCCTCTGAAATCTCAACTCCTTCAGCGTTTTATGAGATTGGTTCAACTGAAGAGGAGTGGAAAGATAAGGAGGCTGCAGAGATCGTAGCAGAATCCATATACGAGGCTATCAGGGACGAAAGAGAGGATTGGGAGGTTGCAGTTGGCGTTGGAGGGACGCACTACGCCCCAAGACAGACTGAGATTATTCTGAACACGACTTTCACCTTCGGTCACAACTTCGCCAAATATACCTTTGAGTACCTGAATGCCCAGTTTCTGGCCAAGGCTGTTAGACTGAGCGATGCCGGCTACATAATCTTTGACGAAAAGTCTGTTAGCTCCGCTGTTAAGGATATGATAGTGGAAGCGGCTGAGATGACGGGTGTGGAAGTCCTAAAAACCAAAAAAGTGAAAAAGGAGTTTCCTTTAATCTGAAGATGATGGAAGAAGGGAACTTAGCCATCCAATGTAGTCGGAAATTGACCTTGTCTGTATCCAGACTTTTCCCTTTCCACTGAATTCCGCAACCAGCCCCTCTCCGCTCAGCAATGTTGTCTTCAGCCCACCAGCCTTAGTAACCCTGAAATCGAGGGTGGGTTCAAAGGCAACTATGTGGCCTGTATCCACTTTAAGCTGACCGTCAACCTCAAGCTCCTCCACACTGCCGAAAGATGACAGGAAGAGGTCACCACTACCCTCAATTTTCAGCAGAAACAACCCTTCTCCAGCAAAGAATGTTTTTCTTCCTCCCCACTTCGTGTCAAGCTCTATGCCGGCACTTGATGCGAGAAAAGCTCCGCTCTGTGCGTAAATCATTCCGTTTAGTGGGATGTGGATGATGTCGCCCTGATAGCTCGGAGCGAGCCCAAGGACACCATTACCCCTCGAAACAAACCTGTTAACGAAAAAGGATTCTCCTCCAAGCAAAGACCTCTTCAAACCACCAAGAAGCCCACCTTTCATTTCAGTTTTCAGTTCAACATCCTTCATGTAAACCATAGCACCAGTTTCGGCAAGAACTTCCTCTCCCGGCTTTAACCTCAGCTCAAGAAGGCTGTAACTTGGCCTTCCAACAATTCTGTGTTCCATGAAAAGGAGAGGATTTGAAAATTTTTAAAAGTGTCGGAAAAACTTAGTTCATGCTCCTCGAACACGAATCCAAAGCTCTGCTTGAG